>NZ_JBHFLM010000129.1:0-97893 GCF_041928655.1 Pelatocladus sp. BLCC-F211
GTTACTCTGCGATCAGCCGCGCAGGGCGCGTCTACGTTCCTCAAACGCCAGGTGCTACAACTCTTGGGACCCCCGCAACGCACTGGCTCCCCAACCTACGCTAGTTTTAGTTTTTAGCCTTAACTGAACCGTATTGGGTTATCTGGAATCGCTAACTGTTTACCATTTTAAATAAGCTGCTTCTAAACCCTGTTCTCGCCTAACTTGACCATCTTTTTCAAACCAGGTAATTACTTGCTCTGTTGTCAAATCTTCAACAGCAACATTATACTCTTCGGCGATATGCTTCAAAAGTTTTAAGGATGAAATAGTCAATCGCGATAAAAACTTTTCTGAGGAAGAAAGTAGAGCCGCATCTACTCTTGCTGACTCTTCTAAAGTTAGGAACTGTTCTGATGGTTGTTGGGGTAAGACCATAAGTATTGTCTCAAACTAGTTAGTGCAAAATTGCTAATTGATCACAATTAAGTAAGACAGCGCAAATAATAAAAGGTTCATAGTGAGGACTAAAGTCCTCACTATGAACTGATTTCAATAATTTTACGTTACTTAACATAGTTTGATTTATTCTCACCGACTTACTTAATGGGTTATACCAATTCTCTATAATCTCGCAACAGATGAATCTCCGTGTCTCCGCGTCCGGTGCGTCATCATCTGTAGCAGTCTTTTGGAGAAAATCCAGCCCGAATCATAGGTACAAGCCCTCCCCCACAGCAAGAGTACTTATTGCCTATTGCCTATTGCCTATTACCTATTGCCTATTACCTATTGCCTATTGCCTATTGCCTATTACCTATTGCCTATTGCCTATTGCCTATTACCTATTGCCTATTACCTATTGCCTATTGCCTATTGCCTATTGCCTATTGCCTATTGCCTATTACCTATTGCCTATTGCCTATTGCCTATTGCCTATTGCCTTTTACTTTTCTAGCTTGCACTAAGTAGCCACAACGATGCTCACCATTGATAATCCAGTGGGTACGTTCGACTGTACAATCTGGTAAAACAGCAGCAAACATTTCTAACTCATGGCCACAAATACTGGGGAAAGACTCTGCAAGGTTAGAAATGGCACAGTTATGCTCCATTAAAATAAAGCGATCGCCATCATCACTTAATGACTCAGTTGCATCTATAGGGTGATATTCTGCCATGTAACCTTCAGATTTCCTCAGTTCTACCAGATTTTCAACCCTTTGATGTAAAGAGCCATCACCTAAGCGATCGCGATATTCTTGGGCTTTACGCTCCCACTGTTTCTTTAAAATACTGCTGACTTGGTCGTGTCCAACCGTTTGAGCCACAGTATCGAGTAAGGAAACGGCAAAATCTCCATAGGTATCAGCCGTTTCTCTTCGCAAGCGATCGCGTCCCTTATTGCTTAATTTATAAACGTGCTGCGGCCGCCCCATCCCCGCTTGCACCGACGAATAGACAATCAAATCTTCCGCCTCTAAATCTTTGAGATGGCGACGAATCGCTTGAGGGCTAATATCTAAGGCTGCGGCCAGATCAACTGCCGTAGCTTCCACGTGTTTGACCAGATATTCTAGAATATCTTGCTTGGTTGAGGACTGCTGGGTAGTCACCATCGTCGTCCCAAAAAATCATGATTAAATTTCACTTTGACAACAATATTGTTGTTAATCTAGCGTAAAATGAAGATGTGTTAAACAACATAGCTGTTGTTTTAGTAGTTATCCTTATTGTAACAGTCGTGTTGACCATTCAGTAACACGAGATGGGAATTGGTTATCAATCCCGCTCCCATCCTTAAAGAGTATAGAGTTGTGAACACAAGAGAACATCGCCGATGAGTGCCACTGTTAAAACCTTAGTCAATCAGCCCTACAAGTACGGCTTCATTACCAACATTGAAGCAGACACAATTCCCCGTGGACTAAACGAGGATATCGTCCGCATGATTTCTGCTAAGAAAAACGAGCCAGAATTTATGCTGGAGTTTCGCCTCAGAGCTTACCGCCAGTGGCAAAAAATGACAGAACCAACCTGGCCAAGCGTTAAATACCCGCCTATTGACTATCAAAATATTATTTACTACTCAGCCCCCAAGCAACAAGCGAAAAAGAAAAGCTTGGAAGAAGTAGATCCAACCCTTCTTGAAACCTTTGAAAAATTAGGAATTCCTCTGTCAGAACAAAAGCGCCTAGCGAACGTCGCCGTAGACGCAATATTTGATAGCGTTTCCGTCGCCACCACCTTTAAAGAAAAACTGGCGAAAGAAGGGGTAATCTTCTGCTCAATTTCTGAAGCATTACAGGAACACCCAGATTTAGTGAAAAAATACCTGGGTAGCGTCGTTCCTATTGCTGATAACTATTTTGCTGCTCTCAATTCAGCAGTATTTACCGATGGTTCCTTCGTCTACATTCCCAAAGGCGTGAAATGTCCGATGGAGCTATCTACCTACTTCCGGATTAACAACGGCGACACCGGACAGTTTGAGCGGACATTAATTGTCGCTGAAGACGACAGCTATGTTTCCTACCTCGAAGGCTGTACAGCACCAATGTACGACAGCAACCAGTTACATGCTGCGGTTGTGGAACTTGTGGCGCTTGACAATGCTGAAATTAAATACTCCACCGTGCAGAACTGGTACGCTGGTGATGAAAAAGGCAAAGGCGGTATTTACAACTTCGTCACCAAGCGCGGTTTATGTCAAGGTGTAAATTCCAAGATTTCTTGGACACAGGTAGAAACAGGTTCTGCGATTACTTGGAAGTATCCTAGCTGCGTGCTGGTGGGTGATAACTCTGTGGGTGAGTTTTACTCGGTGGCGCTAACTAATAATATGCAGCAAGCCGACACTGGCACCAAAATGATTCACATTGGGAAAAATACCCGCAGCACAATTATTTCTAAGGGTATTTCTGCTGGTAATTCTAGTAACAGCTATCGAGGTTTGGTGAAAATTAACCCGAAGGCGCAAGGAGCTAGAAACTACTCTCAGTGCGACTCGATGCTGATTGGGGATAATGCCCATGCCAATACTTTTCCTTATATTCAGGTACAAAATAATACTGGTAAAGTAGAGCATGAAGCTTCTACTTCCAAGATTGGAGAAGACCAATTATTTTACTTTGCTCAACGGGGAATTTCTGCCGAAGATGCTGTGACGATGATGATTAGCGGCTTCTGTAAGGATGTGTTTAACAATCTGCCGATGGAATTCGCGGTGGAAGCTGATAAACTGTTGAGTCTAAAGTTGGAAGGTAGTGTTGGGTAAACAGAACACAGATAAACACAGATACACACGGATAAATCATCTGTGTTTATCCGTGTGCATTTGTGGTTGAAATGAAACGAACCACAAAGTACACAAAGGACGCAAAGAAAGAAGAGAAAGAATTAAAGAGAGAGAACATGATTATTGAAAATAGTGAAGTTGTGCTGTCGGTAAGAGACTTGACGGCTGAAGTTGATGGGACACCGATTCTCAAGGGTGTGAATCTGGAGGTACGTTCTGGCGAGATTCATGCGATTATGGGACCGAATGGTTCTGGGAAGAGTACTTTTTCTAAAGTATTGGCTGGACATCCGGCGTATGAGGTGACTGGCGGTGAGGTGATTTTCCAGGGACAAAATTTGCTGGAAATGGAACCGGAGGAGCGGGCTAGGAGTGGTGTGTTTTTGGCGTTCCAGTATCCTTTTGAGATTCCAGGTGTTAGTAATTTAGATTTTTTACGCTTGGCGTACAATTCTAAGCGGAAGGCTCAGGGATTGGAAGAAATTGATGCTTTTGATTTTGACGATTTGGTAGAAGAAAAGTTAGAAGTCGTCAAAATGGATTCGGCTTTTCTTAACCGGAGTGTGAATGAGGGTTTCTCTGGTGGTGAGAAAAAGCGCAATGAGATTTTGCAAATGGCGCTACTAGAACCAAAGCTGGCGATTCTGGATGAAACAGATTCGGGTTTGGATATTGACGCGCTCAAAATTGTGGCGAATGGGGTAAATCAGTTGACTAGTCCTGAGAATGCCACGATTATGATTACTCACTATCAGCGATTACTTAATTATATTGTGCCGGACTTTGTGCATGTCATGGCTAGAGGACGGATTCTTACTTCTGGTGGTAAGGAGTTGGCGTTGGAGTTAGAATCCCGTGGTTATGACTGGTTGTTGGAAGAATTTGCGGCTGAGGTGGGTGTGTAATGACTATCCAAGTTTCTCCCAGTCCAATTCCTAACTCAGATGCAGCTAGTTTGAGTGCGACTCTGTTGGATCGAGATGCTTATTTAACTGAGTTATTAAATCAGATTACGGCATCGAAATCACAGGGTTGGTTGCAAGTACTGCGCGATCGCGCTACAAATTGGGTACGTCACTCCACTCTTCCTACTACTCGCGATGAAGAATGGCGGTTTACTGATTTGTCTGCTTTACGACAGGTGAAATTTAATCCTGTAGAGACGCGTTCGCTTTTAGCGTTCCCGCAGGGTAATTTCGCGTCTCTACAACCAGATATTTTGCCGGAGACTGCTAATTCTCGTTTGGTTTTTGTGAATGGTGTTTATGCACCAAATTTATCATCGGTGGCTGGGTTGCCAAATGGGGTAGTAGTCGGTAATTTGGATGTGTCAAGTCAGTCGAGTGTAGAGAAATATTTGGCACAGTCAGAAGGAGCGTTGGAAGTTTTTACGGCTCTCAATACTGCTGCAATTCAAGATTTAGCAGTGGTTTTAGTTCCGAAAAATGTGGTAGTAGAAACACCCATTCAATTAGTATTTATTGCTGCTGGAGATCAGCCGATTATTTCTCAGCCGCGTTGTTTGGTGGTGGCGGAAAGTGGTTCACAGGTGACTTTGGTAGAAGAGTATAGGAACCACAGAGGTGCAGAGGGAGTATACTTTACCAACGCTGTGACTGAGATTTGCTTGGAAGATAATGCTCAGGTAAATCACACGCGGGTTGAGTGGAATACTACAGAGGCTTTTCACGTTGGTAAAACTGCTGTCACTCAAGGACGTTACAGTCGGTATACGTGTAATGCAATTAGTTTGGGTGCTAAAATTTCGCGCCACAATTTAGAGATTTTGCAAACTGGTGAGCAAACAGAAACAACTCTCAATGGGTTGACGGTGGTTGGTGGAAATCAATTATCAGATACTCACAGTGCGATCGCTCTCAATTATCCTTATGGTAAGAGTCAGCAGTTACACAAAACTATTGTAGGCGATCGCGCTCATGCGGTGTTTAATGGCAAGGTTTTTGTTCCGAAACCCGCGCAGTTGACGGACGCGGCGCAATTAAACCGCAATTTACTGTTATCATCTAAAGCTAGAGTTGATACTAAACCTCAATTAGAAATTACCGCAGATAATGTGAAATGCTCGCACGGTGCGACTGTTAGCCAGTTGGAAGACGATGAAATTTTCTATCTGCAAAGTCGGGGTATTGATGAAGAAAGCGCACGCCATTTATTAGTTCATGGTTTTGCTGCGGAAATAATCAACCACATCCCAGTTCCCTCTTTGCGTGAAAAACTCACACAAACAGTCAATAGTCTACCTACACCCAATGACTAATGACTATTGTACAGACGCGTAGACGCTCGTAAGAGCGGCTTCAAGGTAAGAGTATCATCGCTTCTCTAATGACCAATAACTAATGACTAAAATGACCTTCACCCAAGAAAGAACCCTTGCTGATCAAGTCCGTCTTGACTTCCCGATTTTACACCAGGAAGTCAACGGCAAACCTTTAGTTTATTTTGACAACGCTGCGACATCTCAAAAGCCTCTGTTTGTACTCAATACCCTCCGGGACTATTACGAACAGTACAATGCTAATGTCCACCGTGGTGTACATACCCTCAGTGCGAAAGCGACTGATGCTTACGAAGGATCACGAGATAAAGTTGCTGCATTTGTCAATGCTAAATCACGTCAAGAAATTGTTTTTACCCGTAACGCAACTGAGGCGATTAACTTAGTTGCTTACAGTTGGGGAATGAATAATTTGCAGCCAGGAGATGAGATTATTTTGTCGGTGATGGAACACCACAGTAATATCGTTCCTTGGCAATTTGTCGCCGCAAAAACGGGTGCGGTGTTGAAATATGTAGAACTAACACCAGCAGAAACTTTGGATTTAGAACATTTCCAAACACTGCTTTCGGAAAAAACAAAATTGGTGTCGGTGGTACATGTTTCTAACACTTTGGGTTGCATTAACCCAGTGACAGAAATTTGCGCTTTAGCACATAAATATGGAGCCAAGGTATTAATTGATGCTTGCCAAAGTGTACCTCACATGCCAGTTGATTTGCAGCAAATTAACTGCGACTGGTTGGTAGCTTCTGGGCATAAAATGTGTGCTTCTACTGGAATTGGGTTTTTGTATGGCAAGTTGGAATTGCTGCAAACAATGCCTCCATTTCTTGGTGGTGGTGAAATGATTGCGGAGGTATTTTTAGACTATTCCACCTACGCAGATTTACCACATAAATTTGAAGCTGGTACACCTGCGATTGGAGAAGCGATCGCTCTTGGTGCAGCTGTAGACTATCTTAGTAAAATTGGCATGGACAAAATCCACGCCTATGAAGCAGAATTAACTGCTTACCTATTTGAGCAATTAGAAAAAATTCCCCAAATTAAAATATACGGGCCAAAACCAAATGAGCAAGGTGAAGGTAGAGCTGCTTTAGCTGCATTCACTGTCAATGGGGTTCACGCCAATGATTTATCTACATTATTAGATGCGGAAGGTGTTGCTATCCGTTCTGGACACCACTGCACCCAACCATTACACCGCTATCTCAAAATTCCGGCGACTGCACGCGCTAGTCTATCTTTCTATAATACTCGTGAGGAAATTGATGTATTCATCAAAGCGCTGAAGGAAACAATTGACTTTTTTACTGGATTGTTTGCTGATGATGGCGACTATATCAGTGAACAGTGATCAAAAAACCAATTGATCAGTGATCAGTGATCACTGATCATTGTTAAAAACATGTAGACTGGAAATTGTAAAGAATATGCCGGTCAATGCAAAATCCTATACAGATGTCGCAGTCAATCCGCGCCCATTTATTTATTTCTGGTAGAGTTCAAGGCGTAGGTTATCGTTTTGCTACCGTCGATACAGCTAGTCAGCTGGGATTAAGTGGTTGGGTACGAAATCTCCCCGATGGTCGCGTAGAAGCTGTTTTTGAAGGTGTGCAGGATGTTGTAGAAGACATGATTCGCTGGTGTCATCAAGGTCCACCAGCAGCTATGGTTAAAGATGTTGTTGTGGAGTATGAAGAACCGGAAGGTTTACGGAGATTTGAAGTTAGGCGTTTTGAATAGTTTTAATCACTAATCAACAACCAACACAGCCGAGCCTTCTATCTTACCACTGCGGAGGGCATCTAAAGCCTCGTTTGCTTCACTCAAGTCAAACAGATTGACCTCTGTGCGAATGGGAACTTGAGGTGCTAGGGCGAGAAATTCTTCTCCGTCTTGGCGAGTTAAGTTAGCAACTGAGCGCAAAACTCTTTCTTCCCAAAGAATTTCATAGGGGAAAGCGGGAATCTCACTCATGTGAATCCCAGCACATACTACCACACCACCTTTGGCGATCGCACGCAAAGCAGCAGGAACTAGTTTACCTACAGGGGCAAAAATAATCGCTGCATCTAGCGGTTCTGGGGGTAATTCATCAGAACCACCCGTCCACACAGCACCCAATTGACGAGCAAATTCTTGTCCTTGAGTATCACCAGCACGAGTAAAGGCAAAGACTTGACGTCCATGATAGCGCGCTAGTTGATTTAAAATATGGGCAGCAGAACCGAAACCATAAAAACCGAGTTTTTCAACAGCATCACCAGCCATTCTGTAGGCGCGATAGCCAATCAAGCCACCACATAATAACGGTGCGGCTTGTAAATCGGGATAACCTTCAGGAATAAAAAAGCAAAAACGATTGTCGGCTACGGTATATTCAGCATAGCCGCCATCCAGGTTGTAACCAGTGAACTGGGCATAATCGCAAAGGTTTTCCCGTCCAGAAACACAATAGCGACAGTGACCGCAAGTATACCCTAACCAGGGAACACCGACGCGATCGCCTAGCTGAAATTTTTCTACCCGTTCTCCTACTGCTTCTACAATACCGACAATTTGATGCCCAGGTATTAAAGGTAGTTTTGGGTGTGTCAGTTCCCCATCCACAATATGCAAATCCGTACGACAGACAGCACAAGCATGAACACGAATCAATACTTGTTCTGGATTCGGTTTCGGTACAGGTAAGTCAACTAATCGCAGAGGTTGACGTGGCGCTTCTAACAGCATTGCACGCATAAGCAACTATCACTATTAAATGTTCTACCAAGTGATCTTGGTAAAAATCCTGTTTTTTGAGAGGCTGGTGTCACTCTCATTTCATTTATTTTAGAGGAATTTGATTTTTGATTGTGCTTTTTATAAAGCTAGTTTAGGCTACATTTGGGCTTGATTTTTGTTTAAGTCCCGTTAAGGCAAATTCGGAGCCTGAATTGTGCAAGGTTTAGTATCACACTTATGCTCGTAAAGCTGCTGAATATAATGTTCTTGCCAACTGAGGGGAACTTCCAACAAAGACTGGGTTCCCGTGATTCCTTGCCCCATAAATATTAAAAGGGCAATACAATTTAAAATAATATGAACCTTACGCCAAAAATTGCTTCTATCCTTATATATTTCTGGCAAAATTGCTAAAGAAAAAATCATCAAGGAAGCAGCAGTTATCCCATAGTAATAGTGGGAGATGTACCACTGGTCAGTTTTACGATAGATACCATCCTGCGAACCCAGCACCACTAAACCGATTCCCGTTAATGTAGCAAATATTGCACGCCAGTTTCGTTCCTTTGCTTTATAGAGTAGAACTATCGAACCAATAGTAGCAGTAAATAATAGTACGATAAAGATAACTTGGAAGCGTGCTTTCGTCCAAAGCTGAGTGTCTAAAATATTACCAAAAATATCATTAGCTAGAGCTAATAGAACAATACCTACTACTGTTCCCGTTAGCCAGCGACCTAACTGAACATGTTCCTGTCCTGCTACTGGAGGAATTTTACTCTTACCCGTTGCTTTAGTTTCCAGTCGGCGCTGACGAGTTTGTAAAGCGCGATTGACGACGATACCAATTAAAGGGAAAACTACAAGTACAGCGATCGCTGGATGCAACAGCAAAATCGCATCTCTAAATTCCATAGCAAACCTCTGTTTTGAAAATAGGGATTGGGGATTGGGGATTGGGGATTGGTTGTTCACCACTTCCCCACCGCCTGAAATTATTTAACTTCGTTAGGTGCAAACGCGGTTATTTTACCTTTCTTAACTGCAACTATCACGTCATAGGTTGCACAATAGGAAATCGTCACATTGTTGGCTTTGTTGTAGAGGTTGACTACCATACCTGCACCACCAGGTTGTACTGCGATTGGCTCAAGGTCGCCAAAAAAGTAACGCCGTAACTGATCACCACTACCAAATTGACCTTTGCTCTTGGTGAGCATTTCAATCTTTTGTTGAGCAGTTAAACCTGTGATATCTTTCATTTCCTGGGCTGATGCTTGCACTAGTGCTGGATTCACAACTTTGAGTGGACCATCCCAAACCGTAAACAGACTAGTGAGAGCAACACTTGCAAGTAGTGACGAGGCGAGTTTCATTTGTTATTCCTTATCTTTGAATTACCCCAACAAGGCATATCATCTCAGTTGCGACTGAGAGCTTTTTGAAACCCAACCATGAGTTTTCTGAATATATCCTTGGAGAAAATTCAATTCAAACTCAGCATTTTCTCAGCTTGCAGGCGATATTCAGTAAATTGTACCAAATGTGCTGTTTGTCACATCTGGTACAATCACCAACAACTAATGACCATTTGGTGAAGCTTGTGATTGTTTCAGAACGCTAGGAATAGCCTCTATGATTCGTTTGATGATTTGTTCTGAGGTTTCTTCTGCTGTAATGGTAATTCGCAGATCGGCTTGGTTATAAAGTGCTTGTCTTTGTTCGAGGAGCGATCGCAGTTTTCCTTGAGGATCAGTATCTTGCAGTAATGGTCTAGTGGTATCTTCTGCTAAACGTTTATACAGTATTTCCACTGGTACATCTAGCCAGATAATTATGCCGTGATGCAGGTAACTCCAGTTATCTCGTCGCAGTATTATTCCCCCACCTGTCGCAATGACTAGCTTTGTAAAAGCACACACTTGCGCCAATACTTGACTTTCTAACTGACGAAATGCTGCTTCTCCTTCCTCAGCAAAAAGTTGATTGATGGTTTTTCCTACTGCTTTTTCTAGTAAATCATCAGTATCTACAAAGCCGTATCTTAGTTCACGAGCTAGCATTCGCCCCAGTGTGGTTTTACCAGCACCCATCATACCTATTAAGTACAAGTTGATCCCTTGTAATCGCTCATTCACCTGCTGCTACACTCCAGTTCTAGCAATTTTGGATTTTAGATTTTAGATTTTAGATTGAGAATATCTTTTTTTTAAACAAAACCACCTATTCTTACTTTGCTATGTACCCGATGGTTTGATTGAAACGCAGCATTTCGAGACTGCGATCGCCATAAACGCCTTCTATTTGTTGTTGACAACACTCAATGGCAAAATCGTTTAAATCTTCTGAGTTAATGCTATACATATCTTCAAATACATCTGGTTCTACCCGACAAAAACGTGGGCGATCAGGGTAAATACGGCATTCACGACTATCATAGTCGTAGTTGATACACCATCCATCTTCACCTACCATACTTAAATAAAGTTCTAGTTCGTCTGGATTTAAATACTCGTGTAAGTCTGGACGGTATTTAGGATCGAGATGACAGCAGGCTCCACATTGTTTTACACATTGCCAAATTGCCATTTTTTATACCTTTGATTCAGTGAGCAGTTAGAGACGCGAGGAACATCGCGTCTGTTATCAAGTTCTGAAGCTTGCTGGAAGGTGCTGATGACAGTTATTTTACTGTGGCTGGTACTGTTTACTGATTTAAATATTCAGGCATACACATCTTGGTATCTTAGTTTTTTATGTGGTTTCTTATAATTTTGTTAAGTAAATTAAATTTAACTGGCGATCGCCAGATATGATTAATTCCGAGTTTGACAATAGAGTAATACATTCTTTTAAGTTTTTTGGGAGGGAATAATGTTTGAGGCTGTAGCCAATATCAATTGGGAAGTAATTTTTCAGCTATTGTTCGTAGCACTGATCATGCTAGCTGGACCAGCAGTAATTTTTGTACTAGCTTTTCGCGGTGGCGACCTCTAATATAAAATTCAATTAATTTTAATTCCTTGGCTCTGGCCCGCTAGGTGCGGGCTTTGCTTTTTATTTATTGATGGTCATTTGTCATTGGTGTTTCTCTTTCTCCCTTGTCCTCCTTGTCTCCCTTGTCTGTCCCTAAAGCTCGGAGTGCTGCTTGAATAATGGCATCATAGTGTGATTGCGAAATATCGACTTCTTTCGCATCTTGACGATTATTACCCAGCAAACCGGCTGTTTTTCCCTGTCCAATCGCTAAAACCTTACCATCGGGATTTTTAATTCTTAATTCTGGTAAAGAACCATTTTGATAAATTCCACAGCTATACTGACGATGATTGTACTCAAAAGCAGCTTTTGATAAAGTGGTGTAAGAAGTAAACGGCGCATAGGACTGACTAGCAACTCTTGCACCAACTAGTTCTAATTCAATACTGGTGTTACCATTAAAATTATTTTCTCGCAGTTTATAAGCAATATCTATTCGTTGCGGTAGTGGAAAATAGTCGCGCCAGCGCCAAGCGATCGCTTTAATTTTAAATTGTTGTTGGTCAATTGTTTGGACAACTGTTAGCTTAATATGACCTTTACCAACGGTTTGCTGTTCAATGACTTGCACGCTAGCAGTCCAAAAGACTGGATCAGAGTTATCGATACCGCAGGGTTCTAAAGCCTGTAGTTGTTGATAGAGTTCTTGGTTAATTTGATTAAGATTAGCTTCAGCATCAATTTTGAGGAGTGGTTTCAGGTGCTGAATTTCTAGACATTGGTTAGCGAATTCCACCAAACGCGATCGCAGTGCTACTAAATTTTCAGCAGGTAAAGAAAATCCACCTGCGGCTTTGTGTCCTCCAAATTTACTTAGCAAGTCTTGACAATATTCCAAAGCTTCAAAAACATGGAACTCTGGTATTCCGCGTGCAGAACCGCGAATTTGCTTGTCATCCTCAAAAGTACCGATGAACACGGGGACACCATAGCGTTCTACTAAGCGAGAGGCGACAATACCAATTACACCATGATGCCAGTTGGATTGCACAACAACCAAAACCCGATCTTCCTGTAGAGACGTTACATGTGACGTCTCTACAATTGCGATCGCTTCTTGTTCAATTTGTTCACACATTTGTTGACGATGCTGGTTAATTTGCTCACACTGCATCGCTTTTTCTAAAGCAATCCCCATATCATCTGTAGTGAGTAACTCAATCATAATTTGGGGATCACCGATTCTACCAATAGCATTAATGCGTGGCCCAAGCCGAAACCCAATATCTTCAGGCTTTAACGATTTTTGTTGTTGGTTGTTAGTTGTTGCTTGTTGATTGTTAAGTATTCCTCCATGTCCCCGCGCTTGCACCCCCGACACCTGAATTAACGCCTGTATTCCTGCTAATTGTGATTTGGGTAATTGCAGCAAACCACGTTTTACCCAACGGCGATTTACTCCAGTTAAAGGAGCGAGATCAGCAATGGTTCCCAATGTAAAAAGTTCCAGCATTGGTCTGATAATGCCACTATTAGCTTGTCCTAGCTGTTGAGCTAAAGAAATTGCCAAAATGTAAGCAACACCCACACCAGCAACACCACGATAAATTGAAGATTCTGGTAGTAATTTCGGGTTGAGAATGGCGTTGGCTGGGGGTAATTGTTGCGGAATGTCATGGTGATCGGTAACAATTACTTGTAGATTAAGTTCTCTGGCTCTGGCGATCGGTTCAAACGCAGAGATCCCATTATCAACTGTTAGGATAAGTTTAACACCTTCTTGGTGAAATTCTTCGACAATTCGTTTATTGATGCCATAGCCTTCATGCATCCGACTAGGAATGGCGTAATTGACCTCGGCACCTAACCAGCGTAAACTACGTAATAGTAAAGCAGTGCTAGTCATCCCATCTGCATCATAATCCCCACAGATAGCTATTTTTTCTTTACAGGTAATACAAGCTTGCAACAACTCTAAACTAACTGCGAGGTCTGGAAATTCCTGTAAAGGCGAAGGTAGATTTATGGATTCAGAATTTAAAAAAGCTTGTGCTGCTTCAGGGGTTTCAATACCGCGATTAATTAAAAGTTGATTGAGCAAAGATGGTAAATTAGTCGCCTTTGCCAGTTTCTGTAACAATTCTATTTTCTGCGGGGAAATTTGCCAACGTTGATTAGGTAAACGCCGACGGTTTTTTGTTGCTGTAGTTGGGAGTTGGTCTAGCACAATTGCAGTTGGGAGTGTGCATAATCACTTATATCTCATACACTCCAGCTTCACAACACCTCGATTCGACCATCATCAAGAATATAAATTGCGCGATCGCCAGGAGCATACCAATTTGGACGAAGTTCTACTCCTAGTGTCCCAAAGTTTAATTTGGAAATATTTGCCTTTAATGGTAAACCTGTATCATCCCAAAATAATAGAGATACATTTGGCTCTGTACCATCTCCCTGGTTAATCTGTAGTTCTTGTCCTGGTTGTAAAGGGATGGGATTAGTACTAGATGGCTTCTGTATAATCAACACTCTTGGCGTACGATTTACGACTTTAACTTGGATGCGTTGTCCTGGTGAAAATTGAATCGGACGGGGACCGCACTTGGAAGCACAAGTACCAGCAAAAGCAGGACTGTAATTATTGGCTGATGGTAAAATTAGAGCGGTTGCGATTAAAGTTGCACAGATAAACTTAGACATATTATCGAGGTTTACACAGAAGACTAAAGGTGTGTAGATTTTAATACCTCAGACTAACACCACATTTCGTATTTTGTGTAGATTTGATGTAACTAAAATTACCTGAAATTTTTGATATCAGTTTTGAGCCTTTTCACAAGTTTGTCTGCTACCAGATTATTGTGCAAAGGCATCATGGCATAATAGATTGCTACTCAATTCCAGGTACAGGAACGGAATTTATTTGCTAATTCCCGATCCCCGTCAACCGAGATATTTCTGGACTTGCAGTACTAGTTCATTCGTCCAGTAATTAGCAAGATCAGCTGCTTCTGCTTCTACCATGACTCGGATCAGTGGTTCTGTACCGGAAGCACGAACTAAAATTCTCCCAGCATTACCCATTGCAACTTCGGCTTTAGCTATTGCTTCTTGCAGCGGTTGACATTCTTGCCACGCCATGCGTTTATTACGATCTTCTACTCGCACATTCCGCAATAGCTGGGGATAGGTATGAAAGCTTTGATCTACCATTTCCGCCAGGGAAGCACCCGCCTGTTTTACCAATGCTGCTACATGTAAGGCTGTGAGTAATCCGTCTCCTGTAATACCGTAGTGACGGCATAAAATATGCCCGGATTGTTCTCCTCCCAGCATTCCACCAGTTTTCTGCATTTCTGCTTGCACGTATTGATCGCCGACTGGTGTGCGAATCAGTTTACCACCGTTTTGTTGCCATGCTCTTTCAAAGCCCAAGTTTGCCATGACGGTGGACACAATTAAGTTATCTGGTAATTCTTGCTTTTGCTGGAGGTGACGTCCCCACAAATAAAGAATGTAATCACCGTTGACTTGCCTACCGCTATTATCTACTGCTAAGACGCGATCGGCATCGCCATCAAAGGCAAAACCTAGATCAGCATTGTGTTCCCTGACTGCTGCTTGTAGAATATCGAGGTGAGTGGAACCACAGTTGACGTTGATGCGATCGCCATCCGGTTGATGATGCAAACAGATAACTTCTGCACCCATTGACTCAAATACCGATGGTGCTAACCCAACTGCTGCACCCCAAGCCAAGTCTAAAACTATTTTCATGCCTTGGAGATTAACTGTTTCCAAAGGCTGTGTTAAAGCATTTGTATAACTCCCCACCAATTCTTGGCGTGAGTAATGTTTCCCGCAATTGCTAATACTAGCTGATGTTCTCACTCCACGCAGTCCAGCTTCAATTTCTGCCTGCAAAACTTGAGGTAACTTTAAACCATCAGCACCAAAAATTTTAATACCGTTATCTTCTGGTGGGTTGTGGCTAGCAGAAATCATTATCCCACCAATGGCATCACTCATACTGGTAAGATAGGCAACACAGGGAGTGGGACATAAACCTAAATACCAAACTTCTAGCCCTGCTGCTGTTAACCCTGCACTCAAGGCCATAGCCAGCATATCACTAGAGTTTCTGGAATCCTGCCCAACAATTATAGATCCTGAGTCAGCAGCACAAGAGCGTAATACAGTACCCGCCCAATAACCAATTTGCAATGCTAAGGGCGCACTTAACAATTCTCCCACTCGCCCGCGAATACCATCTGTGCCAAACAGAGGAGTAGTCGGTAATAAGATACTGTTGGGCGCAAGGCTACCCTCGATAATTTTCTGCAATTGATCAGGTTCGGAAGCAGAACTACCACCAAAGCCTTGAGTCCGAGTTATTGATGAGACCATAATTGTAGAAACACTCCACACAGACACACAGAAGACTGTTACTAATCTCCTATGAATTAGGTTGTATCACGATATCTAAATTTTATTTTTTTCACAAATTTGTTTATTGTTCAGTTCTAGTTTAAGCAGAAACACTTAAAATTTTTATTAAGCTTCTGTAAAATTAATCTCAAAATTTGAATTTAGTCAATTGTCATGGGGCATTGGGCATTGGTGTTTATTGTCTCCCTTGTCTCCCTTGTCTCCCTTGTTCCTGATCCCCATTCCCCAATCATCGTTACAGATTTTAATTTATTTTCATAATCTGTAAACATAGCTCTGTTGCCCTCCCTGTCTTGCTGTATTTCACAATACAAAGACTTGACACTTAAAAAATATTAATAGAAATTCTCATCAAATAGCTTTACTGTAACGTTTTAGTGGCTTTTGTAGCCGTTCTTAATAAGGCAGCTATGCAGAGGCATTACTCTAGCCTTGAATTTACATTTTAAAGTTGAGAAATTTAGCATGAGCAGTAATTTAGCAACTAAATTACGTGTAGGCACAAAAAAAGCCCACACAATGGCAGAAAATGTTGGTTTTGTCAAGTGTTTTTTAAAAGGAGTAGTTGAGAAAAACTCTTACCGTAAGCTGGTTGCCAACCTTTACTTCGTGTATTCGGCGATGGAAGAGGAAATGGAAAAGCACAAAGATCACCCCATTGTTTCTAAGATTAATTTTCTAGAGCTATACAGACAACGCAGCTTAGAAACAGACCTAACTTATTACTACGGTGCTAACTGGCGAGAGCAAATCCAACTATCGACCGCAGGAGAAGCATACGTCCAGCGCATCCGGGAAATCTCTGAGAAAGAACCAGAATTGTTAGTAGCTCATTCTTACACTCGCTATCTGGGTGACTTATCTGGGGGACAAATTCTCAAAGGAATTGCCCAAACAGCAATGAACCTAAATGGTGATGGTGTCGCCTTCTATGAATTTGCAGATATTGACGATGAGAAAGCATTCAAAACCAAATATCGTCAAGCCTTAGACGAACTCCCGATTGATGAAGCCACAGCCGATCGCATTGTTGAAGAAGCAAACGATGCTTTTGGTATGAACATGAAAATGTTCAATGAATTAGAAGGTAATTTAATTAAAGCGATCGGGCAAATGCTTTACAACACTCTCACCCGTCGTCGGACTCGCGGTAGTACTGAAACCGGACTTGCCACAGCCGAGTAAAAGCTGTAACAATTTTGGATTTTGGATTACTCTGTCGAGAAGTCGCACTTCGTGCGTCTATGGATTTTGGATTGCAGAAACAATAATTAGTTGCCAGTCTAAAACCAAATGATACTAAATCTTGAATAAAACATCTTAGGGGTAGTAGCCTTGAGATTACCTGTAGCAGTTATCGGTAAGCCCAAGGAGACTACCCCTAAAACAATTAAAAATTAAAAATTGGGATAAAAATAGTAGAGTTTCGGCTTAAAATAACAAAGGTTAATTTCCAGACTAAACTAAGTTCAGTACTTAGCAATATAATTATAGTTACAAGTTAAGTACTGGAAATTACTTATTTTTAATATTACAAAATATAATTTTCAGCATGGCTACAAAAATTCCTGTCACCGTCATCACCGGCTTTTTGGGAAGTGGTAAAACTACTTTGATTCGCCACTTGTTACAAAATAATCAAGGACGACGGATTGCGGTTCTAGTCAATGAATTTGGTGAACTTGGTATTGATGGGGAATTATTGAAATCCTGTCAAATTTGTCCAGAAAATAGTGAGAGTGAAGATAATATTTTTGAATTAACCAACGGTTGCTTGTGCTGCACAGTGCAAGAGGAATTTTTGCCAACAATGCAACAATTACTCAAGCGAAGAGAAAGTATAGATTGCATTTTGATCGAAACCTCTGGTTTAGCATTACCAAAACCATTAGTAAAAGCATTTCGCTGGCCAGAAATTCGTTCTGGTGCGACAGTTGATGCTGTGATTACCGTCGTAGATTGTGCAGCAGTTGCAGCTGGAACCTTTGCGAGTAACCCAGAAGCAGTAGAAGCACAAAGACAAGCAGATGATAGCTTAGAACACGAAACACCATTGCAAGAATTATTTGAAGATCAACTTGCTTGTGCGGATTTAGTGATTCTCAATAAAACTGATTTAATCGACACACAAACAAAAACAAAAGTCGAAGACTTAGTTAAACAAGAATTACCCAGAGTTGTCAAGATAGTAGAAAGTGATCAAGGTAAACTTGACCCATCTATATTATTAGGATTTCAAGCCGCAGTTGAAGAAAACTTAGATACTCGTCCCAGTCACCATGACATTGAAGAAGATCACGATCACGACGATGAAATCACATCAACTCACTTAATTTTAGACCGTGATTTTGACCCGCAAATACTGCAAAAACAATTACAAAATCTTACCCAACAACAAGAAATTTATCGCGTCAAAGGCTTTGTCGCAGTACCTAATAAACCTATGCGTTTAGTTATGCAAGGCGTGGGAAACCGTTTTGAACAATTTTACGATCGCCCTTGGCAATTAGATGAACCAAAGCAAACACGACTAGTTTTTATCGGTCGTAAGCTCAATCGAACTGAAATTGCAGCGCAGTTAGAGGCGAGCTTGTGTTAGTGGTATGGTAGATTATGGTTTAACAGGTAAAGTTGCTCTGGTAACAGGAGTCAGTAGACACATTGGAATTGGTGCTGCGATCGCTCATTCTTTAGCAAAAGCTGGGGCAAATGTCTTTACAACTTACTACAGACCATTTGATGAGTTGATGCCCTGGGGTAGTAAATCCACTGAAGTAGAAGAAATTATTGAATCACTGAAATTGCTAGGTGTGAAAGCAGAAGGCTTTGAGGCGAACTTGGCTGAACCTCACATACCTAAGCAAATATTTGATCGAGTCGAAAAATCTTTTGGTTTTGTAGATATTCTAGTTAACAACGCCGCCCATGACCAACAAGCAGATATCTATTCACTATCAGTCGATTTACTTGATGCTCATTATGCCGTAAATGTCAGAGGCACTACACTATTGTCTGCTGAATTTGCCAAGCGTCATGATGGCAGACCAGGGGGAAGAATCATTAATCTGACTTCTGGTCAAAGTCTCGGACCCATGCCCGAAAATTTACCATATGCGATTACCAAAGGCGGAATAGAAGCACTTACCATAAGCCTCAGCGCTAACCTTGCTAATAAAGGAATTACTGTCAATGCAGTAGATCCAGGCCCGACAAACACAGGTTGGATGAGTAATGAACTTTTTTCAGAACTTGAGAGTAAAGCACCATTTGGTCGTGTTGGTACACCAGAGGATGCTGCACGTGTAGTATTATTTCTTGCTTCATCACAATCCCAGTGGATTACAGGACAGATTATTCGTTCCAGAGGTGGACAGTAGTTTTTCACTACCGAATGTTTACCTGACTTCAAAAAGATGTGTAGGGAAGTAAAAAGAGTCATATTTTTATTCATCCTAGTATACGCAGTTCATAACGCCTACTTTTTGTAATAAATATGATCAGCAATCAAATCTTTAATATTGCCAATCTTTACGTTTTGCCATTTTGGCTAGTCATGATTTTCTTGCCTAACTGGAAAATTACCAAACGGGTAATGGAATCATATATTCCTTTTGTGCCGTTAGCATTAGCTTATATATATTTATTTGTCA
Organism: Pelatocladus sp. BLCC-F211; assembly: GCF_041928655.1. Taxonomy (NCBI): domain Bacteria; kingdom Bacillati; phylum Cyanobacteriota; class Cyanophyceae; order Nostocales; family Hapalosiphonaceae; genus Pelatocladus; species Pelatocladus sp. BLCC-F211. The sequence continues at coordinate 19,388 of NZ_JBHFLM010000129.1, forward strand.
GCAGTATTACACCAGAAAATGCCCAAGCATTATCGAATCCTCAATTAGTAGATATTGCCAAATTTTTTGCTGATGAAAAAGCAGCCGCAACAGGTTGGATTCATTTTTTAGTGATGGATTTGTTTGTCGGTCGCTATATTTATTTACAAGGACAAAAAACAGGAGTTTGGACAATTCATTCTCTAGCCCTATGTTTTTTTGCTGGGCCAATGGGAGTGCTTTCTCACATTTTGACTTATTGGGTAACGAAGAAATTTTTCCCAAAATCAGACAATGAGAGAACAACAGTAGGAGAAAATACTGTTTCATCTAGTAGTTAATTTTAGTTATCAGTTATTTAGTTAAGCTTTAAGCCGGAAATCAATTTCCAACTTAAAGCTTAAATCCATAAAAACGGGTTAAAAGATTGCTTAGTCATTGTTAACTGATTAATGTGCCACAGCACCACCAGTCGGCTTGATTTTCTTGAAGAAAATAATTGCAATTCCACTCAGTAATAAAGAAATAGCAATAAAGTAAAAACAATCATTAAACGCCATAACAAAAGCCTCACGACGAACTACATTATCAATTGCTTTAATCGCCTGATCTTGGGCTGTAGTTAAATCTGCACCTCGACTAACAAAATATTGGGTTAATTGATTAATTCGTTCTTGAGTTGCTTGGCTATATAAAGATACTGCTTCTCCCAATCTATTTGAGTGAAATTGTTCTCGGTTAGTTAATAAAGTTGCTAAAGATGCTATACCAATTGAACCACCTAAATTACGCATCATATTAAATAAACCACTAGCGGAACCAGCTTCTTGCGGACTCAAACCAGCAGTAGCAATAGAAGAAAGCGGAACCATAATTAAAGGTTGTCCCATAGCCCTCACAAGTTGTGACCATCGCAACTGATCTAAGCCAGTTTGAGCGGTCATGTTAGAATTCATAAAAACACTGATAGAAAATAAAGCCACTCCCACCGCCACCATTAACCGCACATCTATTTTTTGCATAATTTTGGGAATGAAAGGAATAATAAATAATTGCGGTATCCCTGCCCACATCAATACTTCACCAATTTGCAACGGATTATATTGTTGAATTTGGGCTAGGTATAGCGGCAATATATAAATTGAACCATACAAACCTATACCCAAGGCAACATTGACAATACTAGCTAAACCAAAGTTACGTTTTTTCAAAAGTCGCAAATTAATAAATGGCTGTCTACGAGTTAATTCAATCCAGAAAAACAGTGCGAGAAAAATTGCTGCGATGATGCTTAAACGCACAATCAATGCTGAACTAAACCAATCTTTCCGGCTACCTTCTTCTAAAATAATTTGTAGGGAACCTAAACCAATTGCCATGCTTATTATTCCCCACCAATCACCTTGTTTTAGTAAATTAAATTGGGGTCTATCTTGTCTGATTCCATACCAAACTCCGGCTATCATTAACAAACCGGGAACTATGTTGAGATAAAAGCTATACTCCCAACTGAAATTTTCTGTTAACCAACCTCCTAATGTCGGCCCAATTGAAGGTGCAAAAACGGCAGTCAGACCAAATGCAGCTAACCCTACTGATTGCTTAGAGGGAGGTAAAGTTGTCAGTACAACCGTCATTGCAATCGGAATTAAAACCCCTCCTGTAAAACCTTGGGCGGTGCGGAAAACAATCATAGACATGAGGTTCCACGACCAAGCACAGCATACAGAAAAAAAGATAAATAAGATAGTATTAACTAACAAATAGCGTTTGAGAGTAAATACCCGCGACAGCCATCCTGTTAAGGGAATAACAACAATTTCTGCTACTAGATAAGCAGTAGAAATCCATGAACCTTCTTCTAAAGTAGCACCCAAACTAGCTTGGATCTGTTGTAGTGAAGCATTGGTAATTTGAATATCTAGTACCGCCATGAATGCACCAAGCATACTAGCTAAAACACCAATCCACGTTCTTAGCGGTATTTGTTCAGAGGAAGATTGAATAACTGCGTTTTGTTTAACCACAGTAGTACTCCGAGATAAAATTAGGAGTTATAGAATATTAGATTATCTGGAATTGAGGCCGAAGGGAAGCATATTAAGTTATCTCTTGAAAAAAGATTTAACTTCAGTTAAATCTTTGCAGCTTCTGCACATATTGTTTAAAAATTTAATGTACTTTAGCGGGTAGAATTCCTCTTTCGATATAAATGGGGCGGATAAATTGTCTTAAACTAGGTAACAGTCTGGAAAAATATATAGATCCTAAAATACAAACTACTCCATCAATAATTAAAGTATTGGTAGCACCAATGTGATTCGCTAAAGCACCTCCCAATAAATTACCAAAGGGAATAGTTCCCAAAAATGACATTGTCAATAAACTCATGACTCGCCCACGTTTTTCATCTTCAACAATTGTTTGTAAAACTGTATTACCAGCAGCAACTTGGAAAATTGTTCCCAAGCCAACAAATAACATTGTGAATAAAGAAAGTGGTAAGAAACGTGATAAAGAAAAAGCTATTAATCCAATCCCTAAAATTGCTGGCCCTACAGCAATCAATCTCCCAAGTCCCAAGATAGTTTTACGTGATGCCAAATAAATTCCACCTGATAATGCCCCTACACCAGAAGCTGCCATCAAAAATCCCAGTGTTTCTGCATTTCCTCGTAATATTTTTTCTGCAAAAACTGGAACGAGAACAGTATATTGCAATCCAAAAAAGCTAACTAAAGCTGATAACAACAAGAGCGCTCGAATGGGTGGGAAGCCAAAGGCATATAAAAATCCCTCTTTAATTTGTTGTAAGGGATTCATCATACTTGCTACAGTTTTTTGAGGCTTAATTCTCATTGCTAATAAAGCAATGATGACGGCAATATAACTAAGACCATCAATTAAAAAACAATAAGCTGTACCAACACCAGCAACTAACAAACCACCGATTGCAGGACCTACTAATCGCGCCCCATTAAACATTGTGGAGTTAATAGCGATCGCATTCGCTAAATCTTCTTTACGTTCTACTAAATCCACCACAAACGCTTGCCGTGCTGGTGCATCAAAAGCACTAATAATTCCTTGGAACAAACTCAAAACAATAATATGCCAAATATGAATCACACCAGTTAGTGCCAATATCGCTAATATCAATGACTGAATCATTGCCAATATTTGGGTGCCAATCAAGGTACGATGACGAGAAACACGATCCACAAATACGCCACCAAAGGGAGCAAGAATAAAGCTAGGAATTTGACTGCTAAATCCTACAAGTCCTAGCATTAATGGCGATTGAGTTAAGCTATAAACTAGCCAAATTGTAGCAGTTTGTGTCATCCATGTTCCAATCAAAGAGATACCTTGCCCAATAAAAAATAGACGGTAATTTCTTGATCTTAATGCTGGTAATATTACCTGGTTTTGAGTTTGTGTTTTCATTCAAATTAATGCTGATTAGTCAATAGATTTTCCTAATTGACGATAATGAAAAGATTTCACCTTCACCCCTCTCCATTGGCGGAGACGGAAATAGTCGTCAGGAGGAAGTTGGGGATTGGGGAGCGGGGAATAACTCATGACCATTGACAAATGACCAACTTACTTAACTTTGACGCTCACTTCCGCAGACATGCCTGGTACAATCTGTGATTCATAGCCCTTGATAGTGTTTTGATCAAAAACGATTTTGACTGGGACACGCTGTACAATTTTGGTAAAGTTGCCTGTGGCGTTATCTGGTGGCAATAAGGCAAATTGAGCGCCGGAAGCTGGCGAAATACTGTCAACATGTCCCTCAAAAGTATGATGAGGTAAGGCATCCAGTTTTATTTCTACTGTTTCCCCCGGTTTCATGTTTTCGAGTTGGGTTTCTTTGAAGTTGGCGACAAGCCAATTCTCGTTATCAACAATCGCCATTAATGGTGTTCCCGTTTGTACTCTGTTACCAACTTCCACATTTTTCTTACCTACCCGCCCACTACTGGGGGCGGTAATGTTGGTGTAGGATAGCTGCAATTGAGCATCGTCGAGAGAAGCTTGTGCTTGAGTGATAGCTGCCTTCGCTGCGTCATATTGGCTGCGTTTTACGGCTGTGTCTTGCTTAGTAGCCGTAGCTTGTTGTAATCCTCCTTGGGATGCTGCGAGTTTAGCTTGGGCGCTAGCAACTCCTTCTTGGGCTTGTGCTAGTTGGGACTGGGCTTTGGCAACTCCTTGTTGAGCAGCAGCTAGTTGTGCTTGGGCTTGTTGAACTCCCTGAACCGCAGCATTTTTTTGCGCTTGTGCCACATCATAAGCGGCTTTGGCTGTATCCAATTGCTGACGAGCGATCGCACCTTGTTGATATAAAGTTTGGTAACGGTTATAGTCAGCTTGAGCTTTTTGCAAATTTGCCTCGGCTTGTGCTACTTGTGCTTGGGCAGCTGGAACCGCAGCTTCGGCAGAACGAACTTGAGCTTGGGCTGTGGGAATACCAGCTTTCGCCTCTTGTACTGCTGCTTGGGCTGTGGAAATTGCAGCTAAAGCAGCGTTAACATTTCCTTGCGCTTGATTTGTCTGAGCGCTGCTAGTTTGTGATGTGAAAGTAATATTCGCTTGTGCTGCTTCCGCTTGAGCCTTAGCATTTGCTAGGGCTGCTTCTGTCTGCTGGACTTTACTTTGGTAGTCTTGGGGATCAAGCTTGATTAGCAACTGTCCCTGTTGTACCAACTGGTTATCATTTACTAGCACTTGAGCAACAGTTCCCGGAATCCGAGTACTAACTTGGTGGACGTGTCCCGCTACTTGGGCGTTGTCTGTTTCCTGATGGGTAGAAGCATATTGCCACCAGCGAAACCCAAAACCACTAGCTGCAACTGCACCCACACCTAAAGCTGCCAAAATCAGCTTAATCGGTTTCTTACCTTTGGGTGAAGTGGGCTGTTGCTTCTCTACCTCCGGCGCTTCTGGTGTTGCTACTGCTTGGGTACGAGTTTTCAATTCTTGTGTGTCTGTAACTAATTCTTTTTCCAAGACAGCTGTTTTGCTGTGTCCGTTATTGTGATTGAGATTGGTAGTGCTTGAACGTTCCATGATTACAAATTCTCCTGTTCCAGTGCAGAATTATATAAATTATTTAGCAGTCGTAATATTTAACTAAGATTGGTTAGAAGACAATCATTTCATATACGTAATATTTTTCCAAAAAAACTGGATGTCGCTACACCCAATCGGGTGATATATATCTATTCTTAAAGAAAGATAAAGGTTAGTTATTTGTCATTGGTCATTGCTTATTCTCCTTGTCCCCGATCCCTGATCCCCGATCCCCGATCCCCGATCCCCAATCTCACGACAAATTAGCGATCGCCTGATTGATCATGCGGGCAAATTGTTCGCGTTCAGTGTGGGAAATACCTTGCAAAGCTTGCTCACGCACTTCTACAGCCAGATCGGGCAGAATAGCTTCTAGTTCTTTGCCAGCATCAGTCAACCAAATTCGCCAGATGCGGCGATCGCGACAATCTCGTTCCCGGCGAACTAAGCCGCGTTCTTCCATCCGATCCAATACGCCAGTTAGCGTACCTCCGACTTGTTTGAGTCTTTCCCCAATAGTGGAAGTCGGTAAACCGTTTTCCTCCCATAGACAACACAAAATTACCCAATGAAAGGGAGTCAAGCCGTAAGGTTCCAGACGTTCTGTAAATTTGCGATAGAGCAGTTGAGATAGCAATTTGATTCGATAGCCAAGATTGTATGGCGCTCTAGTTTGCTGCCACGACTCCAAAACTACAGAATTTTCAGATGTAGGAACCATTTGAGGAAATACTTAGCGTGCGTACTATTATCATAGCACTGATTATCGAAAAGCTGCAAAAGGTTAACGAAATCAAGAAAAGGGAACGGGGTATTGGGGATTCTCCAGAGGAGACGCTACGCGTAGACGCGCAAGCGGCTTCTCACAGAGTACGGGGATCGGGAGACACGGGGGACAAGAGGGACACGGAAGAATTTCTCCCTGCCCCCTGTATCAACCTTAAAGTGAAACGGTCTAAGTTGTGGTGGGCTTGATGTTTTGATTGACGCGGAACAGGTTGGTTGGATCATACTTGTTCTTGATCGCAACCAGACGTTCGTAATTGTCGCCATAGGTTGCCTGGACTCGCTCTTGACCTTCCTCCATCATGAAATTCACGTACGCACCGCCACAGGAGTAGGGATGCAGGGCGTTCCAATATTCCTTTGACCAGGTAGTAATCTTTTCAGCGTTTGCTGGGTCTGGATCGATACCAGCCATAATCATTGACCACTTCGCCTCACGGAAGTTGAAAGCAGTATCTTTACTACCAACTCGGTTGGCTGCGCCGTCAATCGGATAAAGATGCATGGTTGACAGAAAGCTTGGGAGTTGCGAACCATATTTTACATGCAAGGCGATCGCTTCATCGCTCAACTGATTCACAAAATCGCCCTTCCAGTACCACTGCAATCCTGATGGCAACAATGGATCGAACATACTCTGCAAAGCAGGATAGGGCATTGAACCAATGTGTTCAAAAGCTGGAGCAAAGTTACGGATGGGACGGAACGCTTCCTCTGCTTTCTCCAATGACCCGGTGTAGCACCAAATAATGCCACACATTGTTTTAGTATGCAGATGCTCCGGGAATGGCGGCCCTGGTGGTACGTTCAGGAAGGCAAAGAAGCCATACATATCTTCCGGCGCATTGAGAATGAATTCCCGATACCACCGCATGACTTCGGTTGCTTGATCTAAAGTCCAGAGTGTCGGCCCAGCATAAACTGTGCTGACGGGGTGTGCCTGGAACAGAAAAGAGGTGACGATGCCGAAGTTACCCCCACCGCCACGAATCGCCCAAAATAGATCCTGGTTCTCGTGTGCATTGGCAGTAACAAAACGACCGTCTGCCAGCACTACATCTGCTTCCAGCAGATTGTCAATCGTCAAACCATACTTGCGAGTCAGATAGCCATGTCCGCCACCCAAGGTTAACCCAGCAACACCAGTAGTAGAGATAATCCCACTAGGTACAGCTAGGCCGAATACATGGGTTGCATGATCTACATCTCCCCAAGTGCAGCCGCCTTCGACTCGCACTGTACGCGCCACAGGATCAACGCGAATTCCCTTCATGGGCGAGAGGTCGATGACCAAGCCGTCATTACAAATCCCCAAGCCTGCACCATTATGACCACTGCCTCGAACTGCAACAAGTAAGTTGTTTTCACGGGCAAAATTGACAGCGACGATGATATCGGCCACATCTGTACAACGTGCAATCAGGCAAGGGTATCGATCAATCATGCCATTGTAGACCTTGCGGGCGTTTTCATAGCCTGCATCTTCGGGACTGAGCAATTCACCGTGCAGGCTTGACTTGAATGTTTCCACTGCTGCTTGCTCAAGAACAGTTTTTTCACCCGTGATGGTAGCAATATGTAAATTAACCATATTTTTCCTCCTTAGTAGACATCACAATAAATGAGGTACGAAATGCACTTTTAGAATCAGCAATATCTAGTGCGATCGCAATAGTTTGAAATTATTATTTGTAGAGGAGGGTTTTGTTTTTTGATATTTGCTCCCAGCCAATAAGATATTTGTTAAACCCATCCCTACAATGGTGCTGAAAATCTTCTGATTATGTGAATAGGTTTATTGACAAGATTCCTACTAGCTATGAATCGACATCGCTGATTCTGTTTTGAATTGTTTGGCTTCCTCCTTCATCTGTCTTTTGGAGTAGTTTCAACTTCTATCTTTTGGTAGGTTTGCAGACACACATAGTATCACTTGTACAATTGGCGATCGCTCACTTAGGTACTGATTAAGCTGGGTATTGCTAAATGCAGTTATGAGGGAAATCTCCCGATCCAAATGCCATGCATGATCAAACACATGAAAAATACCTAGAGGCAGAGCTACCCAATCAAAGCTTTGTATACTTATCGGAGGCGCTTTAGATATTTACGCAATAAAGACGAATATTTACATTTATTTAATAACTATTACTTCCCTCGTTTATTCCAATTGAGCTGATTCTGTTTTTTAGCTAAAGAGCCGCACCCAATTAAATTACAGTATTTGCTGCGTCATTATCTGTGAATCGAGAGATAATAGATATAGAGCTAAAAGTATCAAAAACATGTCTGTCCCTACCTCAGCCTGTTGTGCTGCAATTCTCAGACAGCAACAGGAGGAAAATATTTATCATCACCAGCAGTGTACTGAAGTCCCTGTCAAATGTGATCGCAACACGACTTCTAAAAAATGTACAGTTGTTGAAAATGGTCGGGTTGTAGTTAAAGAAGTACAAACACCGCCCACAGAAGCTTCTTAATTCAAATTTTTCAATCTATTGGCACAACATCGTGAAAATAGTTGTAGTCGATGTAGCGGTGTCCATCAGAGGTGTGGTAAAAAATATCGACAAATTGATTGTTCCATAGGATTTCATGAGCAGCGTAGGTTTGACGAGCATGGAGAACCTGGATAACTGTTTCATCAATTCCACTGAGAGAAACCACAATTGCACTTTTAGTTGCAGCTAAAGACTCTGGCGTCATCCCATATAAAGGACTAGACTCATCAATTGGATGCATCGCTGTCCAACTAAGCGTAAAACTTGGTGTCTGACTCCTGATCAAATTGAGTTCATGTAACCGCCGTATAAAATAACCTTCTGTAGTGACCTCATCGCGCATTAAATAAACCCGTAATTGTGCCTCTAAAATCTGGTTGCGGCGCTTGTTCCCGGTACGAAACATCAGAGTGGGTACGCCATTATGAGGTGCAATAACTGCTACCCGGCTAAAGATGACACGGGCTGTAGGTCGAGAGAAACGGGCAAATGCTAAACCAGTCATCACCGCAATTCCCACTAAACCCATCATGGCTTCAATAGTGACAATAAGATTAGCATAGGCTGTTTTGGGATACATCGCCCCATAGCCTATAGAAGCCAGAGTTTGCACACTAAAGAAAAAAGCATCAAGAAAATATCCAGGTCTGGCGTTAGCAATGCAATCTCCCCCTGCTAAGTATGCTAAGGCAAACAAGGCATTTGTTGTTACATAAGAGAAAGCAATTAGCGCCAAGAAACCAGGCCAGGGAATTGTCAAAAGCAAATGGTAAGGATCGCGCCAATGGGAATACCAAACATTCATACCTGAGATTTCAAACCGCCCATCCTGAATTTTGATATGGACTTTCGGGAGTGGACGCTGTTGTGGTTTCTGAGACCGTTTTTGTTGTCGAACTAATCTCACAACGTACCCTTATCCTTTATCTTTTTTTACTAATAATCTGTCACACTAACTTGTATAAGTTTGTAGTGAGCGCTTAAGCGCTCAATCTAAGCACTTTAGTGCTTACCAAATTCGGCGGAATGCCCCAACCTCCGCGAAGCAGGTTGGGGATGGATAGCCGGACGATGACGATTCTGCTTCCGACCAATATCAACCGTCAGGTTGATTAGGGAGTGGAGCGGATGAGGAATCGTCAGTTTTTGAGTTTGGCAGCCTATCAATCCAATCTTCAATAAGTTGAGTAATTGTTTTTTCTTTGTCTCCAGCATAAGTCTTGAGTTTAGCCAAGCGTTTATCAGATATCCTTAAATTCAATCTTCCAGTTTTCATAACATACACACAATGTATGTCTATTATGATATTATATAAATGGTCGATGACCCATCCGACTGTATGGAACAAACAGGCTAACTTCAAAGTAGTCAGACTTGCCGCAGCAACATCAGAGATCGGAGAAAACGCGAGTCCTGCTGGTCAGCCATTGCTGTAAATCCAAGACAAACGTACCGTAAAACAATTAAACCGCCTATGGAAGATGGGCGGCTGCCTGTGGACGCTGTGTAAGACCAAATTAAACCCGTGTTTAATGAGGCAACGGCGAATGAAGCGGGAAACTCTAAAGACGAATAAAACCGTCCTTGTGTAGTTGATTGAGGATACGCCCCAACTTCAGCGAAGCAAGTTGGGGTACTTCACTACGAACTCTTCAATTTTTATATAACAGGTACTAGCCTAAACCTAGTAACTTGGAAATCAATGGTAAAAGTTTACTACATGCTTCAACTAATGTGGCTGTGGCAGGTAATTTTACTTAAGTTTACGTTTTACTACGATGCTTTCTGTTTCAGAATCATGATAATTACTTGTGCTAGTGCTGTTATCACCAATTACACTGTTTTTGTAATTATGCCAAAATTGCGACCATGCAGATGAGTTTGGCAAGATATTGTTATGATTTTCATTTGTCGAATTGGGATTGCCAGCAGAAGTAACAATATCCCTATTTGTATAGCTACGAATCCAAGGTGAAGTAATATTATCAAAACTAGAAATAGCAGTTATGTCAGTGTCATAACTTAGGCTATTAGCTTTCGTTTCGGTTATAGAACTAGTATTCCCGTTATAATTTGCAGTCTGTGTTGTGCTATTTCCTGATGTTTCTGCTAGGATTTGACGTATTTGAGCATCACTCAGGTTGGGGTTAGCACTAAGCATCAAAGCAACTACACCCGCGACATGGGGAGTTGCCATTGATGTGCCACTATAAGACGCATACTCATTACCTGGAAGTGTAGAATAGATATTGACTCCGGGTGCTGTGACGTAAGTCAATTGCTTTGCTCCCGCACGGTTAGAGAAGTCTGCAAGATTTTTATTTTTATCTACCGCACCAACGGCAATTCCATATTTATCTGCATAACGAGCAGGATAGGCTGGTTGTGAACTACCATCGTTACCAGCTGCCATCACAACAATAACACCTTTGTTACTGGCATATTCAATTGCTTTTTGGAGTGTATCGTTAGAACGTCCACCACCCAAACTCAAGTTAATTACATTAGCGCCATTATCTACAGCGTAGTAAATTCCATTGGCGATCGCACTATAAGAACCTGAGCCTTCGTCATCCAAAACTTTCACTGGCATAATTTTGGAATCATAAGCAATACCAGTCACACCATAACCATTGTTCACTCCAGCAATAGTACCAGAAACATGAGTACCATGACCATTGACATCTAAAGTACTGTTGTTGTTGCCGTCAAAATTCCAACCGTAGTAATCGTCAATATAACCGTTGCCATCATCATCTTTACCGTTACCAGCAATTTCTTTGCTATTTGTCCAAATATTAGAACCCAAGTCTTGGTGATTGTAGTCTACCCCGGTATCCAAAACAGCCACAACCACGCCTTTACCAGTGTATCCCTGGGCCCAAGTTTCTGGTGCTTTTACCAAATCAGCCCCCCAGTTATTTCCACCCAAGTCAGGAACATCAGCAAAGGTATTTTGATTGGTAGCTTTAGCCACTGCTGCGGAAGCGTTAATTAAGCCATAACCAGAAGTAGAATTATATCCTCCACTTGCTGTATTGGTAATAGTAATTTCCCGTGCAAAAATATTATTTGTATTATTTATTTCTAGTACATTATCTAAAGCATCGGCTCTATACAATATGTAGTAGTTTCCGGGCGCAATATTGCTATCTATAGTCACATTTTGAGATTGAGATGTAGAACTACCAGCCCCAATACTACCAAGCCAGTTCCAACCTAAAAGAGAGTCATCGCTACTAATATTTTTGTCTTTAGAAATATAAAAATCTGTATAGTTAAATCCAGCACTATTTTTACCTTTATTTTTTACTTGATAAGAAACTTGAATAGTGCTACCTGCGTTTGCCACACTAGGAGCAAATGCATTTTGGATTACTAAGTCTGCTGCGGTGGCTTGAACAGAATTTTTTGATTTACTATTTTTTCGTCGCTGACCACTAACATCTGATTCTAGACTATTTTCAGTTGTTTGAAAGCTACTACGACCACTGTAATGCAAGTAGTAATCATCTGGAGAACTGAAATTATCTACTGAGTATTTAGGAGTAATATTTAGCCCGTGAGCATCAAACAAGTTTTGACTATGACTTTGATTGGGCATAAGTATTTTCTCCTTTTGAAAAGATTTAAAGCATTAAACTATCCCCGTCTTTGCCAATAATTACTATATAATCATCAGCGAAAATGCTAGTTGTTTTACAAATAATTTGGTTTTGGTTTGATAATTCAAGAAATGAAAATATAAACAAATATTTTGTATATTGAGCAACTCAAATTTTGTAGCGATCGCTTGAGTGGTTTTCCAATATAAAAAGACGTTACATTGCAACGTCTCTACAATTTTTTGTCAATCTATACGCTTATATTTTTAATTTTTAAACAATATTATTGGTTGTTGCATCCCAATAGCTAAAGTTTGTTTCAATTTGATTCCAAGACAGTTCGATAATACCCGGTTTAGAAGTGCCGTTGTCGAGACCCCACGGATTAAATAGCGTAAACATTTGGGTTGAAGAATTGTAACCTACTAATGCGTAAGCATGACTAGCAATAATATTTGCATCAACCACTGTTGATTTTGTACTCAAACCAATCATTTGCCCAGAATTGAAAGCATTCACTACTGAGTTAAAATTAAGCAGATTGGCAAGAGAAGTCTTTAATCCTGTGATATTTGTGAGTGCATCACTGACGTAACCACCATTATTAATACCATTATAAGAATTGGTATTATCTTGATAAATCCACCCAGATGCGTTAAGTTGAGCGTAAGCTTTTTCAGCCAAAGCAACCCATAATTCGTTATCAGAGTTTCCGTAGTAATTACCTTGACTGGCGTAAATAAAATATCCTTCTTGATTAGTGGGTAAATACCTATCTACCGTCACATAATCAGCAATTCCATGATTGTAAAAACGCACGGTGAAAGTTTGATCACCGTTGTCAATAAACATATTTTCAATCATGTTACGTGAACGGAAAGCTGTTGCTGCTAAACCAGTGAGGAAAAAGCAGTCATTAATACTACCTTGTTCAATATCTTGATAAGTAATACCATTTTGAAACAGAGAACCATTAGCGTATTGATAATTGTAGGATGTTGTGGGGCGATCGCTACCCAAAAACCACTTACTAATTAAGTTCTCGATTTGAATATCACTGCTACCTGCATATAAACTACCTAGTGCATTTCCTTGATAATTTTGATTAGCAAGGTCATAGTTAACGACTTTGTTCGATAAAACACGTACATACTCTGGTATTCTTAACAAAGAAGAATTATTAACTAGTGTACGCAAATCAGTTAATTCGCTACCGTCAACTACACTGCTATCTTTTGCTTCTCGAAGGATAGCAATCATATCGTTGCGATCAAGAACATTATCTGTAAAGCGCCACCTTGCAGCCTCACGTATATCTGCATCTTGAATGTTCAAATCAAACCAGTCTTGAGTAGAAACAGGTACAATACCAAAACCAGTTTGTGCGGTGTCTGTACTAGCACCTGATTGATCGTAGGCTTTTGCTGATAATACATAATTGCCTGCACCAAGACCAGATAAACTATATTCAAAACTGGCGTAGCGGTTATCGTTACTATTGGCAATAAAATTCACTACATCGCTGATATATTGCCATTCACCACCGTTTTTTTGCAACCAAAAATCTACTCGCGCTAAGTCAGCTACACCATTACCATCAAATACACTGATGTTTTTGAGACTAACTGTTTCGTCTTGTTGATAAGTGGTTTTACTAGTGGTTAATTGTAATGATTGTGGCGCTTCGTTACCAGAAACTTTTAAGTTGTAGTAAGTACTTTTCTTCTTATTAACTCGGTAAACTCGGATATAGTAAGTGCCAGCATCTAAAGTTGCACTGATAGACTCTGCCTTTTTTTTACTATTGTAAGAACCTGAGATCGCATGACCATTACTATTGAGTAATTGTAAATTAGCATCAGCTGACAAACCATCAACAACCAGATTTAAGCTACTACGATTACTGAGGTTGAAACTGTAGTAATCGTTTTTATCACTCTTTCCTACCCAATCTGTAAAGGTTTGGTTGATATAAGTAACATTTAAATTTCGAGGATTAGTTAAATTGTTACCTGCAAAATCTGCTGGCATAACTGTATATTTAGCAAGTGTGAAATTAATAATTTTTGGTACCAAAAAATACCAAAACCCTTATTTTTTAAAGGGTTATGGTTTCGATGACATATCAAAAATTAACAGCCATAGTTCTATGCTGCTTTCGATTTAACTAAAATAGGTATAGAAAAAATACGTATATTTTAAAACTCAAAAAATATGAGTTCAGTAATACTATTGTTAGTAGTTAAAAATGCAAAAATAATCTACGGGATCTTACTACGCGTCTCTATATGCCAAAGCAATATCGAAAAATTCTTAAGCGAATAGTAGTGGCTAGTGATGTTGCTCTCGAAATTACAGCAAAGGATAGATTAATTTAGATTAATTTATTATTAGGTAGTAGACACAGAACCTGGACTTCTCTAAGAAGTGGGGGTTCTTGTTTTTCACGCCTCTACTTTTGGAATATTTAATAAATATATAGGTATTTGCACCATTGATGGTTTATATTTAGCGAGAGAGTCTGACAGATATCTCTGCATCTCTACTTAAACTTATGGGGTTAGAGGCAAGTCAAGTTTACTCTCAAGTCTCAAAAAGCAAAGTAGGGAAGCTGACCCAGAGGTATAGCTGGACTGCTAAATCAACGTTGTCTGTATTGTTGGTTCAACTGGTACACATAAACATTAAACTTAATATTCCAGCGATCGCATTACCTCTAGCTTAAAACCAATCATCATGTCTAAGGTTCTCGTCTCCGATCCAATTGATCAAGCAGGGATCGACATCTTATCCCAAGTCGCTACTGTTGATGTCAGAACAGGCTTAAAACCAGAAGAGTTAGTACAAATCATTAGTGAATATGATGCACTGATGATTCGTTCTGGAACCCGCGTCACCAAAGAAATTATCGAAGCTGGGACACAGCTAAAAATTATAGGTCGCGCTGGCGTCGGTGTAGATAACGTGGATGTTGCTGCTGCGACTCGTCAGGGGATTGTGGTAGTCAACTCTCCAGAAGGAAACACAATCGCTGCTGCTGAACACGCGCTAGCGATGATGTTGTCTTTGTCTCGCCATATTCCCGATGCTAACGCTTCTGTAAAACGCGGCGAATGGGATCGTAAAACCTTTGTAGGCGCTGAAGTCTACAAAAAAACTATCGGGATTGTTGGTTTGGGTAAAATTGGTTCCCATGTTGCTGCTGTTGCTAAAGCAATGGGAATGAAATTGCTTGCTTATGATCCGTTTATTTCCACAGAAAGAGCTGAACAGCTTGGTTGTCAGCTAGTAGATATGGATTTATTGGTGCAGCAAGCAGATTATATTACCCTACACATCCCCAAAACACCAGAAACCACCCATTTAATTAATGCCACCATGCTGGCAAAAATGAAACCCACCACCAGGATCATCAACTGCGCTCGTGGTGGCATCATTGATGAAGAAGCTCTTGCAACTGCCATTAAAGAAGGTAAAATTGCGGGTGCAGCCCTCGATGTCTTCGATTCTGAACCACTGGGAGAATCGAGTTTAAGGTCTTTGGGTAAAGAAGTCATCCTGACTCCACACTTGGGTGCTTCCACAACAGAGGCGCAAGTGAATGTAGCTATTGACGTCGCTGAACAAATCCGGGATGTACTGTTAGGATTACCTGCACGCTCGGCAGTAAATATTCCTGGATTGGGGCCAGATATCTTAGAAGAACTCAAACCCTACATGCAGTTAGCCGAAACATTAGGTAATCTCGTCGGACAACTAGCTGGTGGCAGAGTAGAATTACTCAACGTTAGACTCCAAGGTGAACTAGCAACCAACAAAAGTCAGCCGTTGGTAGTCGCATCTCTCAAAGGACTTCTGTTCCAAGCACTGCGAGAACGTGTAAACTACGTCAACGCCAGCATCGAAGCTAAAGAGCGGGGAATTCGCGTGATTGAAACGCGAGATGCAGCAATCAAAGACTATGCTGGTTCAATACATTTAGAAGCCACAGGTTCTTTGGGTACTCACGCTGTCACAGGTGCTTTGTTAGGTGACGGAGAAATCCGCCTCACAAACCTCGATGGTTTCCCAATCAACGTTCCCCCCAGCCATCACATGCTATTTACTGTACACCGGGATATGCCAGGAATTATTGGTAAACTTGGTTCCCTACTAGGCAGCTTTAATGTCAATATTGCCAGTATGCAGGTAGGCCGTAAAATCGTTCGCGGTGATGCGGTGATGGTTCTCAGTCTTGATGATCCCTTACCCGATGGCATTTTGACTGAAATTACCAAAGTACCTGGAATTCGAGATGCGTATACTGTAACACTTTAATCAGGGATTAGGGATCGGGGATCAGGGATCGGGGAAGAGGGACACGGGGGACATGGAGGACAAGGGAGTTCTTAGCAGAAAGACGTAGAGACAAAGGAGAATACCCAATCCCCAATCCCCGATCCCCAATACCCAATCCCCAATCCCCAATCCCCAATCCCCAATCCCCAATCCCCAATCCCCAATCCCCAATCCCCGCTCCCCAATCCCCGATCCCAATAAATCGTATGGCTAACACTTGGTGGGAATTACAAATTCTTTGTGAACCAGAACTAGAAGATAGTGTCTTCTGGCGACTGGGGAATTTTGGCTGTCGCGGTACAGCAAGCGAAAAAAAGGGAAATCACAGTCTGGTTAGGGGTTATTTGCCGATCTTTCAAGCACAACTTTTGGATTTAGCAGCATTATCACTGTGGTTGCGCCAAGACGCCTTGTGTATGGAAGTTGCTGAACCTAGTATAAATTGGCAATTCATTGACGAACAAGATTGGGCGAGTAGTTGGAAACAATACTGGCTACCGCAAGAAATAGGCGATCGCTTTTTGATTAATCCTGCTTGGTATCCAGTTCCAGCAAATTGTGATCGCTTAATTATTCGCCTCGATCCCGGTATGGCTTTTGGTACAGGGAACCATGCTACAACTCAGTTGTGTCTAGAATCCTTGGAAATGCGATTTTCCGAACTCCCTGCTGCTTTTGTTGCCGAAACAGAACAAGCAGAAAATACGGTAATTGCGGATATTGGTTGTGGGTCTGGTATCCTTTCTATCGGTGCATTACTACTAGGAGCCAAGCAAGTCTATGCGGTAGATACTGACCCCTTGGCAGTGCAATCAACTCAAGAAAATCTGTTAATGAACGGGATTGATGCCGAACGCTTAGTTGTGGCACAAGGTAGCGTAGATGTTGTCGAAAAACTCATCACCGCGCCCGTTGACGGTATAGTTTGCAATATACTAGCAGAAGTAATTATCGAATTGGTTCCCCAAATGAGTGCGATCGCCAAACCTAGCACTTGGGGAATCTTCAGTGGTATTTTAGTCGAACAATCAAAAGCCGTAGCTGATACTTTAGAAAAACATGGTTGGGTGGTTGCTACTTTGTGGAAACGCAAAGAATGGTGTTGTTTAAACGTGCGGCGTTCTTAAGTTGTAAATACTTAAAAAGTTGTAATGAGTTAAAGCAAGAAGGCGATCGCATTGAACAGAGGAGAAAGCTGTTGATCGCAAATCTATTGAAAACTAACGTTTTTCCGAACCTTGCGTTTTACCACAAATAGACCACCAACAGCCATCAAACCAAGTAATGCAGATGGTTCTGGTACGGATGCAGTGTGGTAACTCTTAGTCCAGGAGTAGATACCAGTGTGAGATGTTTTGTCAGTTGCTTTGTTGCGATCGCCTGCGATCGCACCTGAATCTATGGCTGTAAAACTATAGGCATAGCTAACTGTGTTATTGAAAGTAACTTTGGCTATTTCACTGATTTGCAAAGGTTTATTTTGCAAGAATGCTGTTTTTGCTAAATTAAACACTACCAGATCCAATATCGCATTTCCTGTAGAGTTTCGGCTAAAGTTAGGCGAAAAGCCTAAATAATTGGGGTTAGGGATATTTTGGTTATAGGTTGGATTGGGGATGCTTTTTTTGTAAGTTGGGTTGGAGATGCTTTGGTTGTAGGTTGGGTTGGGGATGCTTTGGTTGTAGGTTGGGTTGGGAATGCTTTTGTTGTAGGTTGGGTTGGCAACAGTTTTGCCATTTACGACAATAGTTTTTCGGGTATCTATAATTGTGGCGCGAGCATCTATGATTGTGGTGCGGCTATCTATGATTGTGGCGCGAGTATCTATGATTGTGGTGCGGGTATCTACATACTCGCTGCTTAGATCCAAGTGTCCAACTAGGTCAATTTTCAAATCTTTAGTTTTTTGATTGTATGTCACACCCCCAATATTAGGATCACCAGCCGCCTTGAAACCGTTAGTGCTGAGATAGCTAACTAAGGAAGTAAAGTTAGAATTAAAATCTTGAAGCATGTTGGAACCATTAGTGGTTGCAATGCCTGACATTAATCCACCGTAAGCATCACGAAAACCTGTTAGCCACCCTGTTGCTAATGTACCATCAGCCCAATCAGCCTTAGTGACACTTTCAATCTTGATGGTTTTCTTGCCTAGATTAGCAGTAAACCCTACATGGTCTGTAACTGTTTCACCTGATGTAAACAGTTCAACGTTGGTAGAACTATCGTTATCTGTTAAAGCTGCGGTAGCTTTATTGATGTTGCCGTAATTGTTGTAATCGTCTAAAACTTGTCGATTGACACCACCAACGCCAGTATTATCGTATACAGGAGTGCTAGGAGCATAAGTCCAGGTGTTGATGTTGGGTTGATTCGCAGATGTGTTAGCGACATCGTTGGTGATGAATTGAATATTAGTAGGTTTTGTAAGGCTGGTAGCAAAAGCCGGAGTTGTGGCGATCGTACTCATGCTTACTGCTACCGAAGTCCCAATCAAAATTTTCTTGATATGTGCTGTCATCTTTATCTCTCGTAAATAGACTCAAACATCTCATTAGCTACTTTAGTGTTCTGTCTACTTTACTTGGGTAAAGTTAGGGTGAATTTATCGCTATTTTTAGTTCAGTTAAAAAGAAATTAATACTTATAATCTTTAGATATTCTACTCAATTTTACTAGGTAAGAATATTACTAATATAGAAACCAAATCTGATTAATAAAAAATTCCGAAAGAATACGTAGCAGCTTATAGCAGTCCTATTTTTTTAGTAAAGTTTGAAAGCTTACTCTGTTTTTATGCATTTTATTGACAGTTGAAAGTAGTACTTTCAAGCATTAGTTGGAAAATTATTTTTCTGCGTAAACACTTCTCCGACTACTTCACCTTTTGCTGTAGAACTCTTCGCCTCAAGCGGATAAATTCTCAATCTTATTCCTACGGCAACCTTCACCACTCAGAAATTCATCATTGCTCAGGAACAAAATTTCCTCTGTATTTTTGCCCTTTTTAACATAACTAGCTGGATTTTGGAGGTCTTTCTTGTTCGCCCTTGTATAGCTGTCAATCTTCCATTTACAGTATAAGATGTTTACTATATTGCCTATGTAACCTCAGTAATCCTAATCGTTTACAAGTATGAGTATTAGTAGCGCTAGGTTGTATCTACCAAGAGTATTTTTGTATTTGGGTGTAGTATGCGGAATATCGAGTGCGATACTCTCCGATACTGCGTATTCTCAAACTAATTCTAGGGTTTATTTGAGAGTTACTGCACCTAAAGGTACGTATTTTAAAAGGGACGTTAACTGGTATAGGCAAGCACCTGACATCTACTCGGATAGCGAAAGGTGTTATGTTGGGCGAAGTCGGGAATTTCTTGTCTCATCTATTCGCCCTCCGACAGGTATGCAAGCAGTCAGAGAAAATGATTTTAACTCAAAGTACTTCGGTAATACTGAGTATCCTGGTGCCTACTGGGAAGTGACATTCCAAAATCCAATTACATGCGGCAATCAGCAAAATGCCGATACAGGGCCTTGGTATATTTATCGCAGGCATGTAGAACGAGTCCGCAGATAAGTTATGAAAGGGGACAAGGGAGACACGGGGGACAACTTCTCAGTTATCAGTTATCAGTGATCAGTTATCAAATTAAACTGGTAACTGATCACTGATTCATGCCCGATGCCAAATGACTAACCACCTATCAATAACTATTTAGGAATGTGGATTAAATAAAATACAAAATCTTGATTCGGTAAGCTGCGTTACGTTCCTAATGCACCCTACGAAAATTGTAGGTTATTAAATCCATGATCCTTACGTGTATACCGATGCTTCACCCCTACAGGGAAATACTCTGGATCGCCTGTGGGAGTTAGTGTAATTTGTGGCGTTTGGTATTCTGTTGGAACATAGTTAGCAAATTCACTGTTGAGGCGTAAAAGTTGGCTGAGAATAGAAGTTGCAATAACTTGCGTTCTTGCATCGTTAATTTCCTCCCCATGTGCTAATTCTACAACTACAGATAAATAACGATTTTTGTCTGCATCTTCTTTCACCTGCATAACAAATTTACCTGTTACCCAATCTTTAATTTCTGGCTGTTCTAATCCCACGGTGACATTTTCTGGGTAAATATTTGCGCCAAAGTAGGAGACTGTAAAATTAGAGCGTCCGAAAATGTAAACAAAAGGCAAAGGACGCACACCTCTACCACCACGAGATTGTAATTCAGTTATCGGGTCGAAACCATACCCGGCTAAAAATTTGAGCATGGCATCGTAAGTAATTACCCCGCCAGTATCCAAAATGTTGTAACGTACTAGGGGAATACCGTTGTCTCCAGAAAAGAGTAATGCACCATCTTTGACTTCAAAAAAGCGGGCAATTGGATCATACTGTACAAGGGTAGGTAAACGGGATTCCCCAAACAAAGTCCGCGCTGCTTCTGGATTTGCTGCTAGAAAACGACGAATACAGACACTTAAGGGTGTTTCGTTACCTAATACGCCTGCATCTGCTGTACCGTAGAGTGATGCAGAGTCATAGCAAAGATGTTGAAAACCAGCCCTTTCACCTACTAAACTACGCCATTCCTCACTAAATACTTCTCCCGCCATTACCAATTTTATATGATACTGCTGCCATTCAATTCCACGGTTGATACCAGTATCAATTACATCTTTTAGAAAAGGTGGGTATCCCAACAGCACAACCTGATCAAAAGCATTACCAAGTTCCTGTACTACGCGAAAGATTTCTTCTTTATTATTACCTGGGGTAATTACAGTGATGGGATAACCTTTGCTAGCAAGATAGCGACAACAATTGGTAGTGTACATCCCACCTACCCAAGTCCCCAAAGTGAAACAAATCACAGCGAGAGTACTTCTAGTGTCAGCAGCAAAACTGTCGTGAAATATCTGTTCAAAGCGAGTCGCAATTTGTAACTCATCTGTGAAGAAACGAGGCCAAAATGTGGGTTTTCCTGTGGAACCTGAAGAAACGGCAATCATATCACAGTTTTGTAGCTGTCCATAACGGCACAAGTTTGCTAGTGGGTGACGTAACAAATAATTTTCTTTAGTAATTAGCGGCAAACTTTGGAAATCTGTAAGAGTTTGGATAGACTCAGGATTTATTGCCTGTTCTGCCAAAAAATTTTTGTATGCAGGTACACTAGAAGCTACATCATGAAATAATGACACAACCGTGGATTCGATTTCAGTGTTGACATGCTGTTCTATTAGTGTATCTAAAGGAGTTTGTAAAAATTCTGTATATGCACCAATTGCTCGTAGTCGTTGAGATTCAGTATTCATAATTTTGTTGATGATTGGTTTTTCTTCCTTTCCTAGCCCCTCTTCCCAATTTTTAATTTTTAATTTTTAATTTTTAATTGTT
Organism: Pelatocladus sp. BLCC-F211; assembly: GCF_041928655.1. Classification (NCBI taxonomy): domain Bacteria; kingdom Bacillati; phylum Cyanobacteriota; class Cyanophyceae; order Nostocales; family Hapalosiphonaceae; genus Pelatocladus; species Pelatocladus sp. BLCC-F211. Next base: position 41,083 of record NZ_JBHFLM010000129.1, read on the forward strand.
TTGTCTCCTCCGTAATCACGGCTATCCTTGTTGTAGCTAATAATAAAACCCTTTATCAATTCTTCAGCACCATGCAAGTCTATTGCAGTAAGCAGCACGCCAATAATGGGAGTAACCGTTTTTGTACTCAGTGTGGTGAACCTTTACCTATTCATCAGGAAGAAATCATTGCCAAGCGTTATAAAATTATTAAACTCTTAGGACAAGGGGGTTTTGGGCGCACTTATTTGGCGGAAGATATGAAAAAATCTGCTCAAACGTGTGTGCTGAAGGAATTTGCTCCCCAAGTTGAAGAAGAGCAAAATTTAAAAAAAGCGAAAGAATTATTTGAGCGAGAAGCTAGTGTTTTAAAAAAACTCCAGCATCCTCAAATTCCCCGTTTTCACGCTTCATTGCAAGCCAATATCGGCAATCATGATTTTTTCTTTTTGGTGCAAGACTATGTGGAGGGTGAAAATTACCTGGACTTGCTAGAAGAACGTCTGAATAAAGGGCAAAGTTTTAGCGAAGAGGAAGTAATTACTCTCCTACAACAAATGTTACCTGTGTTGTCTTATATCCACTCCCAAAATGTAATTCACCGTGATATTTCTCCCGATAATTTGATTTGGCGACATGCTGATCAACTGCCAGTATTAATTGATTTTGGTGGTGTTAAACAATTACCAGCTTCTCAAGGTTTTTGGTTTACCCAGATGGGTGGAATACGCACCATATTGGGTAAAAAAGGGTACGCACCAGAGGAACAGCTACGGCAAGGAAAAGCTTTTCCTAACAGCGATTTGTACTCTTTAGCAGTAACAGCGCTGGTGTTGCTGACAGGAAAAGAACCACAAAAACTTTACGATAGCTATCAGGGTAATTGGTACTGGGGAAAGGAAATCAAAGTTAATCCTAACCTAGAAGCCGTGTTAAAAAAAATGCTGGCTTATAAACCAAGCGATCGCTATCAAAATGCTAATCAAGTCCTCAAAGATTTAAAATCACCGACTCCGATCAAATCTGTCAATCCCCATGTCACCAAACTCAAGACAATGGTAGTTGCACCAGGGCGAAAGGGCGTCAAAGCACTAGCGACAAGATTCCACAACAAAACTCAGGTGATCGCCCAAAACTTACCTTTACCTGTGTGGCTACGTCCTTTTGCTATGAGCATGGTTGGAACCACCGTAGTTGCTTTGACTTTTGTCGGTTCTTGGGCCCTAGTCAATGCCGTAATTCAAGGTGTATCATCAATTACTATTCCTACAATCACCCTCCCCAAATTACCTGATGGTTCCGATTCTCCTACTAAACCAGTGAGTAATCCTAACAACAAAGAAGGAACCCGCATCAGCCAAATTTTAGATCGCCGCGCCCAGCTACAAGTACCAGAAGGATTTTTTAATCAGATAGTTAATGAAATTTTTTATACTAACAATCCAGAATTAAAAGGGCGTTCCCTCACCTCTGACTCTCAAGATGAAGCATTACGTAAAGAGTGGTACAGTACAGCAGAGAACTTATTAAACAAAATAGAACAAGCTAAACTCAGTACCGACGCCCGTAGTCAACTGGGAAATTATAGCCGAAAAAACTTACAAACTTGGCGACAGCAAGCCCAAGAAGGAGAATTCGGAGACTATACCATCGAGAAACTTCAGACAGAGACAAATCGAAAATTTGACCGATTATTTCCGGGACAACGCCGTAGTAATGCGAAACTGGATCAGAATGCATTTGGTCAGATATGGTACGCGATCGCAGCCGATCAAGTCAGTAAACTAGAATCTGCAAATTAGGGATCGGGGATCGGGGATCGGGGATTAGGGAAAGGGGATCGGGAGAAAACACAACAAAAGTTCTTCCTTGTCTTCCTTGTCCTCCTTGTCCCCGATCCCTGATCTCCGCTCCCCAATCTCCGATGACAATTAGACAAATGACCATCAACGTTTATTGCTCCAAAGGACATGAAAACCCGTCTGCTAGTCGCTTTTGTTTACATTGCGGCGAAAAGCTGGATGCTGCAATTAATCAGGGTATCCAACCGGGTCAAACTTTGGGCGATCGCTATTTAATTGTGCGTCAACTTGGTCAAGGAGGGTTTGGACGTACTTATTTAGCTGAAGATATTAACCGCTTTCGAGAACTTTGTGTTTTAAAGGAATTTTCTCCCCAAGTTCAAACTGCTTATGTTTTAAAAAAAGCAGAAGAATTATTTCAAAGAGAAGCGACTGTTCTCTACCAGCTACAGCATCCGCAAATTCCCCGTTTTCGCGAACTGTTCCGCAGTAATTTTAATGGCAAAGAGTACTTGTTTTTAGTGCAGGATTATGTCGAAGGACAAACCTATAGTTCGTTACTAGATCAGCGTCTGCAAAAAGGTTTACGCTTCACAGAGTTAGAAGTTACTGAGCTTTTGCTACAAATTTTACCAGTACTAGGATATATACACTCTCTCAATGTCATTCATCGCGACATATCTCCCGATAACTTAATGCTTCGCAGGATTGACCAACTACCAGTCCTGATAGATTTTGGCGGTGTCAAACAAGTAGCAGCAGTTGTCGTTTCCCAATATTATCAACCAAATACAGGTGCTGTCACACCACCAGCTACCTTACTGGGGAAATTTGGTTATGCACCCCCAGAACAAATGCAAACGGGATTGGTAGAACCTCACAGCGACCTGTATGCTTTAGCAGCAACAGCATTAGTATTGTTGACAGGGAAACAACCATCTGAACTAATCGATGACAACACCCTTGCTTGGAAGTGGCGACGAGAAATAAGCCTCAGTCCTACACTAGGAATAGTGTTAGATAAAATGCTTTCTCCGATTCCGCAACAACGCTATCAAAGCGCCCAGCAAGTCCTGCAAGTCCTCAACCCACCCCCGTCCTATTATCCCCCAACTCAACCCCCAGCCCCCATCCGCATCCCAAAATCATCTACCGCAGCAACTCTAGCCGTTTCCCCTACTTCCCCTACTTCCCCTACTCCCCCCACCTCCCACACTCCTCACACCTGGTGGACACCAGACAAAATCATCTTGGTATTTTTATTACTGACAACATCTGCTGTCATCGCTGTGTGGGGAGCAAACAGCTTGCTTTTATCGCGTTTTGATGATACCAAACCACAGCCAACACCAACATTCAGCCCCACTAAGCAACCCCTTGATCCCCTCGCCCAATATTCCCCAGCAGAACGATCGCGCAAACAAAGATTACGCGATCGCCGTCAGCGTTTAGGTATTGATGAAAACTTTTATGTGAGTTTGGTAAATCAAATATTTTGGGAGAACAACCCTAGTTTGCAACGTCGCAGTCTCACCAATGAACCAACAGATGAACAATTACGGGCGCAGTGGGACAAAACTGCTGATCAGTTATTGCAAAAGCTCACATTGTTGAGTTCCGAAAGCAGACAGAAATTAGGTACCTATGGAGGAAGCGATCGCGATCGTTGGAAAGTTGAAGTGAATAACCTAAATGTATCAAGCCGGGCTTTATATGATTTAGGAGATGCAGCATTTTTTCAGCAATTTCCAGAACAGGAAAGCAAAAATTATATCGATCAGCCCATTGGACAAGTTTGGCACGCTTTCGTTGCTGATAAGCTCAACGCCATTATTGCTAGAAGTGCTTTCCAGAAGATTAATTTTGATCCTAACGCCACTAGCAAAACAGTTAGCGGTAATCTCCAAAGTTCAGCAGGTAAAGTTTTCATTGCTGATCTGCGCCAAGATCAGTTAATGGAGGTGAATTTAGCAGCAAATTCGCAAATTGTGTGGTCAATTTATTCGCCCACTGGGAAGTATGTATTTTTGGAAGATTCTAAAAAGCGATCGTGGTCAGGTAAACTCCCAGAAAGCGGATTTTACGAGTTTGTAATTGTGTCACGCAGTTCGCAGCCACTTTCATATCAACTAACTTTAACTGTAGAAAATCCTACTCCCATACCATCACCAACACCAAGCGACACCCCAACATCTGAACCTACGCCCACACCAAGCGATATAGTCACACCTACACCAGAAGCAACTTCTACACCATAAAAAATAGGCAGATGATCGAAGAAGACAAAAGTTAAAAATTAAAAGTTAAAATAAATATTGCATCCATCTTCTTTTTACTTAGTTTAACCGATTAAACTCTCTGAAAAAAAAGAAATGGTATTTTCATCAATGGTGGTGTATACAGTTCAGGATGGCTACTTACAAATTACTTTTCATCCAATTTTTAAAAGCTCTAATTGCTTGACTTCTACCAACACTTAGAGTTTGCTGGACATACTCATTAACTAATTCAATAATGGGGATATCTGGAAAATTAGGACTGAAATTAGCTTCTATATATTTTCCTTGTTGCAGTAGATTAATTTGTAATCCCTGCTGTGTATATCGCCAAAGTTCAGGAACTCCCAAAATTTCATAGTTATCAAAGTAAGTACGGGAAGTAATATCAATTTCTATTGCCAAATCTGGTGGGGGAACTATATTTAAATCTATGCGCTTTTTACCAATCACAGCAGCACAATTTTTAATATAAAAACAAGCATCTGGTTCCACAGCTTGCTTCATTAATTCATTCTTGAGAGTTGTTGAACCTAAAGACTCAAAATCAATTTCTAATTCTTCCAAAAGAATCTTTACCAAATCTCCTATAATTTCTTTATCTTTCTCATGTTCAGGCAAAGGAACCATAATTTCTAACCAACCGTTGCTATAAGCAATTCGTGCTGCACGCTTGTCTCCTAATTCTTCTAAAATATTTTCTAACTGCTGCCAACTAATATCTTTGAGCAACATTTGTTGACCTGGCTTGACAATAACTTGTTGCAGTTCTAAAAGCATAGAATTTCAGAGAGTATATTTCTCTACTGCTATATTTATATCTAAATTGTAATTTATGCTCTTTACTGCATTGGGCATTGGGCATCGGAATAAATTCTTCCTTGTCCTCCTTGTCTCCCTTGTCCCCCCACACTTCCCACACTCCAAGCACACCCCACACTCCCCACACTCCCCAATCCCTTACCCTGTAGCAATCTTAAAAATTTCTGCATTTATTTCTACATTTATGTAATAATCATAGTTCTGTGCATAAAAGCATAAGAATCTCTAGTCTTGCAGCAAATTTAAATTCCAAGAAGTAGCAAAATCAATCTTGGAGGCTAATTTCTCGTTAGTTGTTGTATAAGGTGGAAAGAATTGGAAAAGCAATCTTACCTCCCCGAGGAATTATCTTCGGTTCCTGTTGGCAGACACTGTATTCTGGAACTTTACGGCTGTCCAATCAGTTTACTTAATGACATCGGGTTCATTAGAGAGGCTTTGCAAGCAGCTGCTAAGACAGCAAAGTCTACTCTGCTCAAAGAGATATCATATCAATTTGAACCCTACGGAGTAACTGCATTGGCACTTTTAGCCGAGTCTCACATATCGATTCATACTTGGCCAGAAAACGGCTACATAGCAGTAGATGTGTTTACCTGTGGTCAACATACAAAACCGGAGAAAGCTTGCGAATATCTTGTAGAGGCTTTTCAAGCCACTAAGCATGTACTCATGACACTTCCTCGTGGTAGGTTTTCACCAAGTATTCAACCAACAATTAAAGAGTTGGAACAGACTCTGCTGGTGAATACATGATATTGGAAGTAGAGAGAATAATCTTATGCCAGGTAGCGAAGTCGGTGCAGATTTTTGGGTAAATGAGTACATCACTCCTTGGGATATTTATGCTCATGGAGTAACTGCGGTACTTGCTTACCAAAAAACTGAATATCAAGAAATGTACATTGTAGAAACAGGAACCTACGGTAAAGCCCTAGTCCTGGATGGCAAGTGGCAATCTTGTACTGGTGATGAGTTTTTATACCACGAGCCGTTGGTTCACCCTGGAATGATTTTTCATGGCGCACCACGTAAGGTACTAATTCTTGGTGGTGGCGAAGGAGCTACAGCAAGAGAAGTCTTGCGATGGCAGACAGTAGATAAAGTCGTGATGATTGACATTGATGGCGAAGTGGTGGAAGCTTGCAAGCAACACCTGAGCGAAATGCATCAAAACGCCTTTGATGATCCGCGTCTACATGTGGTAATCGCGGATGCACTCGACTTTTTGGATACCACAGATGAGAAATGGGATGTAATTATCTCTGACCTTAGTGATCCAATTGAGTCAGGGCCGTCATTTCAACTGTTTACCAAAGAATACTTTGAAAAAACCAGTCGGGTATTATCACCAAATGGTTTTTTTGTAGTGCAAGCAGGCCCGGTGTCACCAGGGGAATTAAATCTCCATGCGCGGTTGGCAAAAACGCTGAATGCGGTTTTTCCCAATGTGCAGTCCTACAGTAGCCATACCTGTACTTATGGCAGACCATGGGGTTTTATCCTCGCTTCACAGCTAGAGATCAACACCCAACCTGACCCAGAGAAGGTAGATTTGCTGTTGCAAGCAAAAACTAGTGGTGGATTCCGCATGTTTGATGGTGTAGCGCTTTTAGGTATGCTGCATTTGCCACTGCATTTGAGAAAGGCGATCGCCACAGAAACCCAAGTTTACACTCTCGCTGAACCTCCCAAATTTTTTGGTCAAGGTTCAGCGGTTCCTGTTCGGAATTAAAATCTGGAATTCGCAATTGCTGAAATTAGTTGCGAAGTTCAAATTCTTAAATCCCAATTATTTGGGGGTGTAGACTATGTCTCTCACCCCTTTTTTATTTGACAACTAATTGAGCTAATTATTAATTTATTAATTAAACATAATAAATATCAAAAAGCAGGTAAATAAAAACACATACAAATATTTTATTTTTCTAACTTGATTATGCGTTATAATATAATTTATTGTAAGAACCTCCGCAATTGTGTTGGAAAAATAGAGGTTTAAGCGCAAGAGTGTGAAAATTTGGGTAAAGTACTACTTCAACAATGTAAACGTCTATGACGTCTTTATGGTTTTTAGTCTGATGGTGCTATTCCTCACGGAACTTGAATTGAACATTGAGTTGATAATAGAAGATGGGACGCACTACCAAGGAAAATCTTGAAGGTAATCATTAATTGATTTAAGTATATATGCTTATGATTTTTGGAGAAAAACTTTGGCTGTGTCCTCTTAAATAGCCAAAAATTTATGTTTCGTAACATCCCCCAATAATACACACTAACTTAGTTCGGTTATCCGGCTACTAGCGGCAACACCAAACAAGGTTTTTAGCGTCACTATATATGTAGTTAAGTGTTGCAAAGGATTTTCGGCTATTAGATACTTTTTTGGCAAATGCACTTTTTTAGATTATAATGAAAAGCTTTATCTAGACCTCTTTACTCTCAGGTAAATTTGTCCTAATATTAAGTAAATAGAACTCATACTGACTTCGTATTGTGAGTGTCGTTGTCGGCGACTTAAAGAAAAGAAGAATTCTTGAAGATAGAGAACTTGTGTTTGTAGAGGTCTGAAAATCTAGAGATAGTAGGGGAACCCATCTAAGGAATTAACCGTCTTGACAGGTTCTAAAAACTAAAAAAAAATCAACCTTTTGTAGTAGTTTCCCAATATCTCCTAACGTCTACTGATATATGCACAATCTTTTCTAATTAGCCAGAACTATTAAGTATAAGTATTCTTTTGTGTTTGGAGTAGAGGAAAACGCACCAATGCCCACTGTTAATGCTGAACAAGAAAACACCAATGCCAAATTCACGGCTGATATGGTGCGAACCTATTTGCGCGAAATTGGTCGTGTGCCATTGCTAACCCGCGAACAAGAAATTGTTTATGGGAAGCAGGTACAGCAAATGATGACATTGCTGGATGCTAAAGAAGCTTTGGTGAAGAAATTGCGCCGCGAACCTAGCCTGGAAGAATGGGCTGTCCACGTGAAAAAAACCGAATCGGAAGTGAAGCAGACCGTCCAGCAAGGTAAGCGCGCAAAACAGAAGATGATCGAAGCGAATTTACGCTTGGTTGTGGCGATCGCTAAAAAGTACCAGAAACGCAACATGGAGTTTCTGGATTTGATTCAAGAAGGAACACTAGGATTAGAGCGTGGTGTAGAGAAATTTGACCCCACACGAGGTTATAAATTCTCAACCTACGCCTACTGGTGGATTCGTCAAGCAATCACCCGTGCGATCGCCCAACAAGGCCGTACTATTCGCTTACCCATCCACATTACCGAAAAGCTGAACAAAATCAAAAAAGTTCAGCGAGAACTCGCTCAAAAATTAGGGCGATCGCCATCTCCTGCGGAAATTGCTCAAGAACTGGAATTAGAACCCGCTCAAATTCGCGAGTATCTAAACATGGCCCGCCAGCCAGTCTCTTTGGATGTCAAAGTAGGCGATAACCAAGATACAGAACTGCAAGAAATGCTCGAAGATGAAGGCCAGTCACCAGAGTATTACACGACTCAGGAATTCTTGCGTCAAGATTTGAATAACCTGCTTGCAGAACTCACCCCCCAACAGCGAGAAGTATTAGCCTTACGCTTTGGTTTGGAAGATGGGAATGAAATGTCTTTGGCTAAAGTCGGTGAACGCTTGAATCTTAGTCGTGAGCGCGTCCGCCAATTAGAGCATCAAGCTCTGGCTCATTTGCGTCGTCGCCGCGCCAATGTTAAAGAGTACATTGCTAGTTAAATGATTGGTTTAGCACTATCGGCGACGCGCCTCCTGAACTCAGGGGGCGATTTTTTTCAGTTATCACTCATCAGTCATCAGTAAACATACAAATTTCAAAACTGATAACTGATCACTGTACAGACGCGAGGAACATCGCGTCTCTAACTATTAATTGTCAAAATCCGGAATCGAAAGATTTTATTTTGTATTTGCATATAGATGTACAAAATTGAGGTTTTCTTCCAGCAAAAGCGTCTTTTGTTTGAAAAATTACAAAATTTATAAGTATTTTAATTTTCTCTGACAATCATACTATTGAATTAGTCTATTAGGAGAAACTGCAATAGCTCAACAAATGGTAGTCTAGGATCAAAGATCAGTTCAAAATTAAAGAAAAAATTTATTTGTTGACAGAGTTTTTATCGGACAATATAAATCAACCCTTTGATGGAGTTTTGCCCCTTTAATACTTAGTTAAATTTGAACCAAAAGCCCAAATAAGTATTTTTTATTACAGGAGAAATAGGGTGCTTGAACACATGAACAAATTCCTTCCGCCCCGTCAGTATAGACTTCCCTTAATTGGATTACTACTTATTCTTGGTGTTGTTGGCGAGAGGAGCAAACCTGTGTTAAGTAACCAACTCGCTAGATTACATGTGCCTACAAGTCAGGAATTTGGTAATCCAACCACTACTTATAATTGGTTACAACGCAAGCCTACTGTTTCTTTAAAATCAACTCCTACTGAGAAAGAAATACGTTTACGGAGAGCGCTTGTAGCATCAAGTTCTACACCAAATCAACTGGATGTAGAAAATAAACTAGAAAATAAAACAGCATCTACACAATTGCTTGAGAATCCAGCACAAACTTACACATGGTTACAAGGAAATAATCGTCCTAACTCAGAAGCAGGAACATCCTTAAGCAACAAAATCGCAGTAGTAGATACGACGAAAAATCTTCAACAAAGCGGAACTAAAGCATCCACAAAAACAACACAAGTTTCCTCAAAATCCAAATTTCCGAAACAAGATGGTGTTTATCTTTACGGACAGTCACCCAAACCAGGACAGTTAGGACAAGGGTATATCGTATTTGAAAAGCGCCGGAATAAAATAATTGGTGCTTTGTATATGCCTAGTTCTGAGTATAGTTGTTTCAATGGAACGCTTAATTCCTCTGGAGAATTGGCGATGACTGTTAAAGGTTATGTTGGAGAAATTAGTCCATCCGAAATTGCGAATAGGAATGGTTTACCTCAAAGAAGTGACGAAGAACCTGATATTTACGGTCATTCGGTGGAATTGCAAGATTACTATCAAGTGAACTCAATCACTGGTAGCGATCGCCAAATTTTAAAGACGTGTAAAACTAATTAATAAAGCTATTAGTATTGCATATTGTGAACCTCTAGCTAGACGTGAATACTCAAATGCTGGAAAAATTTATACAAAAATTATGAATATGAATCCTGAAATTTTCATAATTCATAATTCATAATTTATTGAATCACCATTTCTATTTGCTGAGATTATTTACCTGCTCAAGAAGTGCCATTACATCACTACGACTGAGTTTTTCTCTACCATCAGCGATCGCATTGAGAGTCCCATAAGCCAAACTGAGGGGAATTTGGCAAAAGTCTAAAGTTGGACCAACACTAAGAGCTTTGGTATAGGCTTCTGCTAAGACTAGATTGCGACGAGCGTATACTTGCATGTTTTCTGCACTCCAACCGCTGGGGAAAAAATTAACGTCACGGGCTAAATCTTCTTTATGGTTACGGAGAATGTTAACTGCTTGTAGACCTCTACCAAATCCCACAGCATAAGTACGATTGGTCTGTGTGCCATCATACCAAGTCCACAAATCAGAAAGTAACAAGCCAACTGCACCAGCAACCCCAAAAGTATAGCGGTCTAAATCAGACTCTGTATGAATTTTCCAATTTCTTTCTGCCCAATATGCCATCCTGTCTGCCATCGCTCCAGTTGCATCCCAAATTCGTGGAGCGATAGTCTCAGGTGCGAGTAGCGCCCATTCCCTAATTCTAACGCTGACTTCTGCTAATAATTTCTCGTGAGAACTAAATCCCCCAGAGAAAGCATCGATCGCAAAACCATCAACCGCTGCTTGTAATGTTAAGCTAATTGACCGCAAAATCTCTGCTTTGGTCTGGTTATCGAGTTCTGGATGGTCTTCAATTTCATCAATGGCTCGCATACACAGATATGCTGATGCTACTGCTTCTTGTAATCCTCGTGGCAAACGGCTAATTGGAATATAAAACGTCCGACTTGTTTGTTTTAAAATCTCCAAAGCCTCTGTCATTAAATCCATTTCCGCATACCTGTGATCGTGTTTGACCATACTAAAAGGTTGAAATTTTTGATGATTTGACTGAATCTTTTTCACTAACAACTTAATAACTTTATTTGCAACTGTTTATTTTGAAAAGTTGGTTAAAATTGTGTAATTTTTTGTTCACCATTAAAACAAAAAAGTTTTGATTGAAATTAATAGCAGGCATTTACGCCATAGAAGCTTCCATAGCGTGGCATTTGGAAGACAATTGTTTCATTAAATCGAATAATTGTCATCCAAACGCTTTATTTCCAATAAGTCAAGCAAATAATTTTTGATATTGACCCAGAGCTATTAAAGGAAAATATTGTTGATAGAGGTGATACTTGAGATAAAAATGACTAGGGAAGCCAGTACCTGTAAAATCGGCTTCATCCCAACTACCATTGGGCAGTTGAGTTACGAGTAAATAGTCAATTCCCTGCTCAATTGCTGGTTTGGCAAAATTGCCAGTTGCTCTACCTGCTGCCATCAATCCAATTAAAGCCCAAGCTGTCTGAGATGCAGTGCTGCGTCCTTTCCCCTTCAGACTCGGATCATCGTAACTACGACAAGTCTCACCCCAACCACCATCTGAGTTTTGACAACTAACTAACCAAGCTGCACCCTGTTCTATGCTGTGGCGGTGAATTTGAGGAGCAACCAAAGATAAAGCAGCCAAGACACCACTTGTACCGTAAATATAATTAACTCCCCAACGACCAAACCAACAGCCTTCTGACTCTTGCTCATTTAAGAGATATTTAATGGCACGTTGTTGATTATATGTGTCAATTGATAGCTGACAGCTGCCCAACATTTCTAATACTCTGGCGGTGACATCCGCTGTGTTGGGGTCGATCATCGCTTTCAAGTCACCGTAAGGAACTTGATTTAGCCAATCTTGATCATTGTCTAGATCAAAAGCAGCCCAACCACCAGCTTTACACTGCATCGACGCCACCCAATCTACAGCCCGAACCATAGCTTGATATTTGAGTTTTTCGTTCGGAAGTTCGACCTGATTTAGCGCCATGACTACGACAGCCGTATCATCTACATCAGGGTAAAAGCGATTGTCAAATTCAAATGCCCATGCACCTGGTTTACCTTGGCGATTTTTTACAGTCCAATCACCGTAGTCAAGAATTTGCTTACTTAATAACCATTCACCCGCTTGCACTAAAGCAGGATGATTTGGTGATAAACCAGAATCAACAAGTCCTCTAATTGCCCAAGCTGTATCCCAAACTGGGGAAACACAAGGCTGGACTCGGTAGGTGTCCGGTGTTTCAATGGCAAAGTTATCGACAGCTTGTAATCCTCGCTCCACAATTGGATCGGCTGGGTTGTAATCTAAACAGCGCAAAGCTAGCAGTGAATTGAGCATAGCAGGAATAATACCACCCCAGTCACCTGTGGCTTCTTGGCGCTCTAATATCCATTTTTCAGCAGCTTTGATACCTTTGGCACGAAAAGGAACTAAATTCAAGTTTTCAGCCAGTTTTAAACCAGAGTCAAGGGTAAGAAATATATCTCCCCAGTTACCATTACGGGGTAATTCATACTTGACTTTTTCTATGCCTTCTGCATATAACTCATTTAGGTTGAAAGCTGGATCAACTTGAAAAACTGGTTTGCGATCGCACACAATCAGCAATGGTACAGTGCTTGATCTTGCCCAACTGGACATTTCGTAGATGTTGAAGAAAAAATTCTTACTCAGCAACATTACCCAGGGTGGTAACGAAGGAATACCCTGCCAGCTATAGCAACCAATCAGCGCTAGATGTAACTTTGTAAAAATACGAGTCCGACTAATGCCGCCTCGCTCTAGAATAAACTTTCTGGCTTTGATCATGGCTGGGTCGGTTGGAGGTACACCCAAGAGCCTCAATGCCATGTAAGCTTCTACCGATGTACTTAGTTCTCCGCCATCATCGTAAAAAAGCTCCCAGCCACCATGTTGTCGTTGTTGAGAACGCAGATATGTTTCTACTTTGTGCAGGGGTCGAGATTTATCTGTTCCCCAAATTTTATGAAGGAGAACAACCTCCGCAGTAATGGTGACGTTAGATTCTAACTCAGCCCACCAATAACCTTGAGGGTTTTGAATCGAAAGTAAATAGTTCTGGCTAGCAGCGATCGCATCTGGTAGTTTTGATGCGGTCACTCTGTCTTGAATTTGCATGAAACACTTCTCACACTACACTAAAAAAAAGAGGAGTTCGTAGTAAGCACCAAGCGTGCTTAGATGAGGACTAAAGTCCCGACTACAAACTGATCAAAATTAATCAAACAAACCACTATTTATACTTTTCAGTAGATTGATGGTAAATAAATCACCAAGTAAATATGGTCATTTTTATCATTGGTAAAGACTCAATTTAAAAGTAAAAAATTTATCATTAAAATTTGCCATCAACATATTACGGTCTTAGAGGTTGTTTGTAAATGATTGAAATGCTTGACCCGATTTTAATACTTGCGGGTCTAATTCAGTTACTTGCAGTTTAGTGGCTACTGACCTTTGTCTGGTGCAAAATATTCAGTTATGAATCTAATTACCAAAAATCGTAGGGTGTGTTACGGATTCTCGTCCTAACACACCCTTGTATTTGAGAAGCAGTGGTAGACTTTTGAGACAGTCCGTCTTTAGCTCCAATTTATACTGGAATATAGAAATCATATAGGAATAACTAAGTAATTAAAGAAGCATTTGACTTTGCTATGCAGAAAGCGCAGAATTTTTCCGTGACAAATAGGATAGCAGAATGGCAAAAGTTGCATTGCTAATCGGGGTTAGCCAGTATAAATCTAATTTAATCAAACCGTTAGCTGGTGTGGTCAAAGACATTGAAGCAATGCAGCGTGTTTTGCAGCACTCGAATATTGGCTATTTTGATGAAGTCAAACAGTTGATTGACTGTGATTGTAGAACCACGCACTTAGAGATTGAACGTCTGTTCACCGAACAGCGCCAAACAGACGACCTTGTATTACTCTATTTGTCTGGTCATGGCTTTCGAGATGAAAATGGGTATTTGTACTTTGTCACCCATGACACTGAAATGAATCTCCAGAGGCAAGTTTTTACTGGAACTGCGGTATCTGCTAGGTTTATTCAAGAACAATGTATGAATCGTAGCCAATCAAAGCGACAGGTTTTGATTCTTGATTGCTGCTTTAGTGGTGCATTTGCTGAGGGGATGAGTGCAAAAGATTTGGTTCCAGCTATTGACATTGATATTGCTGCTCAATTGGGTGGTGAAGGTAGAGCTGTGTTAACCTCTTCGACAGCTACACAAGTTTCCTTTGAAGATCAAGGAGGCGGAGTTTATACTCAATATTTAATTGAGGGCATTGAAAAGGGAACAGCTGATACTGATAACAATGGTGTGATTACAGTTGCTGAACTACATGATTATGCCAAGCGCAAAGTGCAGGAAGCAAGACCAGCAATGAAGCCTGAAATTTATGCTGTTCAAGAAGGTTATACAATCCGGCTGGCGAAAGCTCCTGTAGGTGATCCGAAATTAGAGTATCGTAAGGAAGTTGAGAGATGTGTGAGGAAAGATGGTAGTTTCTCAGCAGTTGGACGCGGGATTCTGAGTCGTAGGCAAAGGGAATTAAAGTTAACGCCAGAAGAAGCTGCTGCAATCAAAGAAGAAGTTCTCAAACCATTCCGTGAGTACCAGCAAAGTTTACAGGAATATGAACAGGTTTTGGTTGAGATGTTGCAAGAGGAACCTGTTCTCAGTGATGAAACTTGGGAAGAATTAAAGCGATTTCAGCAGATTCTCAAACTTCGAGATGAAGACGTTGCACCGATACACGAGCGCTTGACCCCACCTGCTACCGAGCGTGTAGAGACTCGCCATGGCGCGTCTCTACAGAGTTTGTCGGTTAATAAATCAGCTTATCCGAGCAGTATTGAGGCGAGTCGGGGTGCTGAGGAAGATGATCTCAGTTCTGAAAAAGGCATTGACTACACCAAACTGCGCGACTTACTAGCAGCAAAAAACTGGAAAGAAGCTGACCATGAAACCTATCTGGTGATGATTCAGGCTGTAGGTAAAGAAGATGGTGACTGGTTCACCGAAAACGAACTCTTAAATTTTCCTTGCACTGACTTACGCACAATTGACCGCTTATGGGTAAAATACAGCAATGGACACTTTGGCTTTAGCGTCCAAAAGGAAATTTACTTGAGCGTAGGCGGTAAGGCAGACGGCAAGTATTACAAAGAAGCCTGGGAAAAGTTTGGCGATCGCGTAGGATGGAGAGTGAACAGCAGTTGGAAAAACTATACTGAAGTAACTTTTGACACCACAGCCCCAAAGGGACACCTCCCTGCTGGTGGGCAAAATTGGGTGATTGAGAGTCTCTTCTCTCGCATCGAGACTTGTAAACTGTAACATCTAAGGCTTTACGAGATTTATAAAGAATTATTACAAGCCCCAAATAAACGGTAGAATCAACATTTCAGAATTCCGATACCTGGCAACCCCCTTCGGGGAAGTCAAAATTTAAAAGTCAAAAGTCAAAAGATTATTTTTCTAGCTTTCCTTTAGTCGTTACGATTGATTTAGCAATAATTTTAATTAATTGTTCACACTCATCTAAAAGATTTTCTACTTGTACCTCAGTCATCATTTCTGATTTAATTAACAGCCTCAACCAATATCTTGTTTCTTTTGCTTCTTTCAGAGCTATTGATTGTTTACTTATGAAATCTTTATCGCTCTCTGCGGAACGAGATTCTTCGATATTAGCACCTATTGAAGTTCCTGCTCTAAATAACTGATTAGCCAATAATCTGTATGTGCCTTGTTGTTTATCTAGATAGGAACAAAGCTTTGTGATCCTAACAGCAAATTCAAATGCTCTATCAGGAATTGGAATGTAATTACTCATACTGAAAAGTATACTAAAGCTTCAGTATGGATACAATAATAGTCTGAAAATACTTATTTTTGACTTTTGACTTTTGACTTTTGACTTTTGACTTCCCGTTAGGGCGTTCGCGGTTATTGCAGCGAGTCGTGATGTGATAGCAGAAACCTGATTGAAAATTGCGTTTTGGGCGAGGCATGAAAAAAATCGCTAAAATACCATGCTTGCTATAATGCACTCACCAACAAATTTTAGTCATTAATGTTACAACTTTGACCCTTAAGGTTACAATATTAAGCCTTAAGGCTAGAACATTAAGCCTTAAGATTACAACATTAAGCCTTAAGGTTAAAGCGATCGCAGTTAATTATGAAGTAAAAGTGCGATCGCTTATGAATTACGATAGCCGTAAAAGTTAATACTATAATCTGTAACTTTCACCCCTGTCTGTTCTTCAACTAAGCGAATAATTTCTTCTGGTAATGTGATGTGAACGTCCATAATTTGGTTTGTATCCAAACAGTTGACATGGCTGTGCGAGTCACTGATATTACCATATAGACGTCCATCACAACGTTCAATACATTCAATAATTCCACCAGAAGATAAGGCTTCTAAATTTTGATATACAGAAGTGTGACCGATCGCTTTACCTTGCTGATTGAGGCGATCATAAATTTCTCTAGCAGAAAGATGCTCTTTTGCTTGCCAAAGCAACTCAAGAATAAAGCGACGTTGGCGACTAACACGCATACCCTGTACTTGACACTGCTCTACTGCATCTTCTAAAGAACGAATGGGTTTTGTAGATATCGTCGGTTTTTGCATATTGATGCTTATTAACTGTTCTACTAAATTTTTCTTTTCAATGTTTATTGTTATTTATATATCTAACGCTTATTGACCTCCCTAGTCAGCCTGAAACTATGTTGTGACTAGTAATTGCTGCGGAAATCACAGATCGGCGAGAGGAATTTTTATGTTTCTTGACAATTGTGCAGTCACACCAGAGCCTAAAACAAACTCATTACAACTTTAGCTTAAATTTGTTGTAAACGTCTACCTAGACGCAAAAGGTGTAACCTTCAAAGCATAGTTTTCTTAGTGTCTTATACCATTTCACGTTAATAGCGATACATATGAATCTTGTAGAGACGTAGCATTGCTACGTCTCTACACACCTGTATTTGTATCAAGATTTTTGTGAAATGGTATTAGTGGTGAAAAAATAAATCTTCTTTAACCGCCCTACTCTACAAGCTCGCGATCGCACTTGCGGAATGTCGAATCTCAATTAATTTACTGAATTTATTATATTTTTGGTATAAAAACTTAAAGACAGTTCGGATAACCGAGTTGTCTTTAAGTTGAAAAATAGCTTAACTTTTTGGTTCAAACTACTTGCCACCAGCCGAAAGCTGGGCCAATAAAACGAATTGTCACCCAAGCTGCAACCATAACGCCAATGCCAATCCAAGCACCACGAGTAGTCCATTTTACAAAAATTTCTGCTTGTGACTTTGTGATCGGAACCCAAGACATTATCCGCTCTTGTTGGGGTTGACCGTATTTTTCTCCAAGTGCTTCTTTACGACGTTTTGCTTCACCCATTTGCTTCACCTACGACTAAAATTCCAAAAATTCAACGAATTTCTTGTTGTATATATTAAATACCAGATGTGGATTTTGTTGATTGTTGGTTTATTGGTTGGAGAAAGAAACCAGTAACCATCAACCACCAACCACCAACACAAATTTTATGAGTCGTCCTCACTCGATTGAGAAAATAAGCTGGGATCAAGATAGTTAATCCGTGCCAAGGGACTGAGCGCAGTTAATATTTGAGCGCCATAGCTACGGCTGACAACTCGACCATCAAGTAAAGCTACAACACCTTGACTTTCTCTAGCTGGGGCGATAGCTCTTTGTAATTCGTTTAAAGCGGCTGGCAATAAATATAAACGAAACCAATCTTGATGCGATCGCTTATAATAGGCAACTCTTCCCGCTACCAATGGATGTTCAAGGGATGGTAAAGGTAAAGTCGCGATTACAAGTAATTGTGGTGCAGGTAAAACTTTTTGATGTTCTCGCCAAAAGTCCCAACCACTAATTAAAATCCCATTTTCATCCAAACAAGTTTTTTCTACTTGGACTCGTGAACCAAATTCCGAAGCTAAGATTGCTCCCACTTGAGACTTTAATGGCATATCTCCCACCAACACCACTGTCAATCCTGGTGATGTCGCACTCAAACAGACTAATGTCCGCACTTTGTGAATAAATGCTGCTTGAAATTCTGGAGTATTTGGTAAGGGCAACTGATACGGTATATAAAGTTGAATCGCTTCGGTTTGGCTATCCGAGAACTTTAAACAGGTCAATTCCTCACCTAAACCAAGGTGTTGACGAAAAAGAGGAGCCTCGGTTTCCGGTTCTAAGGAACTACCAATTAATACCACAGGTTGACGTTGCCACATCGGCGTCAGTATTTCTGCTATATCAATCGGAGCGCTGTGTAAAGAAAACAAACCTTGACGACGACTAATAGTAGCCCAAAGGAGAGTAGGGGAAGCACAAGAGTGCTGGAATTGTTGCCAAAACTTTTTCCAAGCATCGGGGAGAGTATCTATGTCTAAAGCTGAATACAGACAGTTCAACAGCTCTGTTTCTGCTTGAGAAATCAAATAACATTCGTAGGGATTCGCAGGATGCTGAAATAGTTCGTGTGTGAGTTTTGCTCGTACAGAGCGAATTTCCTCAGCAATGTGTGGATAGGCAAGTATCAATTGATCCCAATCTTGGGCTTCCCAAGTGATAGTAAGTTGCTCGCGCACCCAAGCTTCTAAATCATCTACACCATCAATAATTGTAGGAATACCCGCTGGAAAATTATCTTTGGATGTTAGTTGTGCTTTTAACCAAGCTTGAGGAGAAATCAAAAACAGTCCTTGAAAGTCGCCACTTGGCCAGATATCACCTGTTCTAATCGACTTATTGACTCCCAGCCACTGCTGTAGGCGAGGAATTTCCACTTTCACAAGACGTTGCTGCACAACTTCAGGAGCAACGATAATCACAGGGCCATACCACATCAAAGCCGATGCTACAAAGCTTGTACGATATCGCCCTTGATAGCCGCAAGCCGCACCCACTTGAATCAGGGCGCTACGTCCCAAGCGCAGAGCGCGTGCAACCAACCGTGCCATCGTTAAATGATGGGGCCACGTTGGGAAACCCGCCTGCGATCGCAGGAAGTTATGTAATGATAAATGAACTTCTGCCTCAATCACACGCTTTTCATCCCATACAAAGTGATTTTTGCTTGTAACAACCCCATTTCTATTATGTTGTCATTAGTAATGACCAATCACGAATGACTATTGTACAGACGCGTAGACGCTCGTAAGAGCGGCTTCAAGGTAAAAGAATAATCGCGTCTAATGACCAATCACCAATTACCCTAAATTATGGCAACCTATACAGGAATTTCCAGCGAAGCTTTTAGACATCCCCTGGATCGGCAAGCTGAACAAGCATTGCGTAGTTTACCGGGATTTGATTTAGTCGCCCGTAAACTGATGGAATTTATCTACGAGCGCCCTCAGTTAATTTATCTAATGGGCAACACCATCCAAGTTGGGCCTCGTCAATACTCCACTATTTACCAGATTTTTCGCCAATGTGTGCGGGATTTAGATATTTATCCAGAACCAGCACTGTTTGTTTCACAAAATCCCCAAGCCGATAGCTATGCACTGGGGCAAGAACATCCTTATATAGTCATAAATACAGGGATTTTAGACTTACTAAACGAAGCCGAGATTAGGGCGGTGCTAGCCCATGAACTGGGGCATATTAAATGTGGTCATACTATTTTAATTCAAATGGCGATGGGGGCGATGAGTGCTGCTTCTGCCCTGGGGAGATTTACTTTTGGTATCGGTAATTTTGTTACACCAGCATTAATTTATGCTTTCTTTGAATGGCGACGCAAAGCAGAGTTATCAGCAGACCGAGCCGCATTATTATTAGTAGATGACTTAGATACCGTGATGACATCAATTATGAAAAGCGCGGGTGGCAGTATAAAATATGCCAATGAATGTAGTTTAAAAGAGTTAATTCGTCAGTCGGAAAATTATCAAGTGCTGGACGAAGATGAATTAAATCAAGTCTATAAATTTTTGGTTTACAGTGGCGCTCAAAGCGAGATGTTGAGCCATCCTTTTCCTGTAGAACGCTTGCGTTATCTACAGGAGTGGGCAGTTTCAGCAGAATATCAGCAAATCAAGCAAGGAAATTATGCGCGATCGCCTGCATCGGGATCAGTAGATGTAAAAGCAACAGAAAATTCTACCCAAAACCCAGAAGTCGAAAAATTACAGCGAAAAATTGAAGAATTGCAAAGACAGATTAATAAAATGAAAAAATCAGGTTGAGTGGAGATTGGGGAATTATTCACCACTAACTACTAACAGGTAAAAATTTTTCAAGATGATGCTCAAATCTACCAAGTTTCTATGTATCTTCAGTATAATTTTTCTGGTTGTTGTCTTATTACCGACAACGGCTTTAGCTTCCTCTGTTAATTTCCATACAAATTCTGCTGTGACTATTTCCATAGCAGCTAAACCATCCTTAGAGATGAATCTTACTCCGCAAGTACGGCAACAACTTCAAGCAGTACGTCAACGGCGTAATCGAGAAATTCAGAAAGTTTTGGACTCATCTCAACTAGCTGAATTGACTCACAACCTACGTTCTGGGGATGATTTTTATCAAGCACTAGACAAACTCAATTTGCAAGGCGATCAGAAGGAAATGGTAGAGGCGATTGTAAAAATTTGTGATTTGAAAACAAAAGCAATATTATCTCGCTTTTCACCATGAACTGAACTTATTATTTAATCGTTTGCATTATTGTAGGAATGGCGATCGCGTGCTGCAAATCCTGCGATCGCTGTATGTATGGTCAAATATATATGTTCAGATCCTATCTTCTGCAACAATCCTGATCGCTTTAGCTGTAGGTAGAGATCCTGTTTCACACGTGTCATAGCAAAAGTGATACCTCTAGTGGCTAGTTCGCTTTGCAATTCTGCAATTGTGTCAATGGCAGTAATATCAACTTCCACAATTGCTTCGGTGTTCAGCACAAACCACTCCACTGGAGTTGTTTCCGCTTCTATAGCTTCCAATGCGCGTCGTTTGAAGTGTTCCACATTGGCAAAGCATAGGGGAGCATCATAGCGATAAATTACTAATCCTGGAATAGTCTTCGCTCCCTCCCAATCTTCGATATCGTGTAATCCTGGTAAATCTGGTACTTCTCCTAAAACTGCGTCGTGTGGCCGTGCTACGCGAGCAAACAAATCAATCACTGACAAACCGACAGCCACAGCAACACCAACCAGAATATCTGTCAACAAAACCCCAAGCATTGTGATCAAAGCCAGCAATAACTCACTCCGGCGAAATTTTCCTAACCTCAAAAATTCTCGGATTTCAATTAGTTTGGTAGCTGCATAAATTACAATTGCTCCCAGTGCTGCTTTCGGAAACTGTGCCAATAATGGCCGCAAAAACAACAGCACCAAGACAACGACAACCAGCGCTATCAAGGAAAACATCTGTGTCTTGCTTCCCAATGAGTCACCGATTACAGTACGGCTACCACTGCTACTGATTGGGAAACCCTGCATCAATCCGTTTCCCAAGTTAGAGGTTCCTAGCGCCAATAGTTCTTGGTTTGCATCGATTTTATAGTGATTGCGGGTAGCAAATGCCCGTGCCGTTAGTACATTATCTGAATAACCAACGATCGCAATCCCAATCGCCGATGCTACTAGTGGTAAAAGTTCCTGAACTGAAACCTTGGGTAAGGCAAAATGAGGCAAACCAGCTGGAATTGATCCGACAACAGCCACTCCCCAGTGATCTAGATCAAATAGTGTGACAGCAGCCGTTGCTAATAACACCGCTAGCAAGGGAGCGGGTGCATTGCGAAAGCGATTTTGAATAAAGAATAAGAAGATTAAGACGAGAACTGCCAGAATCAAAGTTGGCAAGTGAATTTGATCCACCCTGCTGAGGAATTCCCTAATTTGTCCAAAAACAGTGTTTGCCTCAATATCAATGCCAGTAACTTTACTAAGTTGCCCTGTAATCATAATTACAGCAACCCCCGCCATATAACCAATCAATATTGGTTTGGATAAGAGGTCTGCCAGAAAACCCAGACGGGCAATGTAGCCAATTATGCAGATTATTCCCACCATCAAAGCCAGGAGAGAAGCGAGAATAGCGTAATTAGTGTCATTGGCTGCTACCAAAGGAGCGATCGCCGCCGCCGTCATCACTGCTGTTGTTGATTCTGGCCCTACCGAGAGTTGAGGTGATGAACCAAACAGAGTGTAAATCACCATTGGTGGTATAATTGCCCACAATCCTACTATAGGTTTCACCCCTGCTAACTCCCCATAGGCCATACACTGGGGAATTAAATAAGCAGCCACTGTTACACCCGCTAGCACATCCCCTCGTAACCATGCTCGCTGATAAGACAGTAGCCGTTTCAACCCTGGTAGTCGCAGGGAGATAGTTTTATTTTTTAACATGGCGATCGCAGACCACCCTTAGATTAAACTTCAGAAGATATTAATTAGTTTAAGAGGAGGTTAAGTAAATCTACTTGATGAGATACATAAATTGATTGACAGCTGACTTAATGAATCTGTTTTTGTCAGAATCACCCTAAAGGTTGATATGAGAATAATTCATCAACAATAAACTTGATGCAGGGTGGACATAGAAATGACAAATATCTGAGAAATAAATCATTTATTGTCTTAATAAAATTCATTAAAAAATAATACTTATGAAGACTTATAAAAAAGAATCAGTTAGTTTTAAATCACACTACCTAGCACAAACAATTCCAGAAACCCCATTACCAAATAATCAGCAACAAGACCCATTGATCGCTAAAAATTTACAAAGAGAACAATACATTGGTATTTTTAGCCTTGCGATCGCTTTAATTGCAGCTGTCGGAATCATCAGTCGCCGAGTCGAATACGCTATTTTGTTCGCTATTGCTCTCAGCCTTGTTCTCATTGCTTTCTTTTTACTCATCTAAAAAAATCGCTTAATTGTTCATAGATAAGTCGGCGGGAATAAACAGAACGCGAGTTACGAAACGTAAACAATCTTGAAACACTTACCAATAACAAATGACAAATAACTAATGACTACTTACAGCATTTGCAAAATTTCTTTAGCTGCGCGATCGCACACTCCCAATTCTCCAATCAACCGTTGCATTTCTTCATAATCTGCTTGTATTTGTTGTTTGCGTTCGTGGTTGAGCAAAAATTCCATTGCTGCTTGAATAATATTCTCTGGTGTGGCTGATTTTTGAAGAAACTCTGGCACAATTGCTTTCATAACAATCAAATTAACTGGCGAGGCAAAAGGAAAAGTTATTTTGAGGATATTACGAGCAACCCAGTAAGTAAAAGGACTAAGACGGTAAATAACTACCTGCGGTACTTTTAACAAGGCGAGTTCCAGATTGACAGTCCCGCACTTAGTAAGTGCCAAATCAGCAGCAGCCAGTACTTCCTGTTGTTGACCTGAAACTACCGTGGCTTGTAAACCGTACCGTTGTATCTCTTGTTCTATTTTTTGACGGTAAATTTCCAGAGATAGAGGAATCCAGAAATGAACGTGCGGTAGTTTAGCTTGAATTACCTGCGCTGCTTGAAACATTACAGGTAGAAGATACTTGAGTTCTTGATGACGAGAGGCTGGTAAAAGTGCCACAGCGATCGCATCATCGGCGATTCCTAATTGACAGCGTGCTGTTTCTCGGCTGGGAAATTTTTCTATCCTATCTATCAGTGGATGACCTACCCAGGTAACTTTTGTACCTTTGTCTTGAAAGTAACGCGCTTCTTCAGGGAAAATAGCTAATATTTTGTCACTAACATGAGTAATTTGCTTTGTATTACCAAGATTAACTGAAGAAGCCCAAACCTGGGGAGCAATATAATATACAATAGGAACTTGTGGTAGTTGGCGGCGAAGATAATTGCCAATACCTAGATTTGGTCCCATGTAGTCAATCAACACTACCAAGTCAGGCGGATTTTGCTTGAGATAGGCGATCGCTTGGCGCTGTATTTGCAGAGTTGGTAGCACAAAATTTAGAGATTCCAAAAAACCAAAAGAACCAATTTCGCTGGTATTACCCAGCAAAATTGCTCCTGCTGCTGCCATTTTCTCACCACCGAGTGCCACAATTTCTAATTCCAACCCAGCAGCAATAGCTTGCTGTCGCAGCGCCGTCACCAACAGCGACCCCTGCAAATCGCCAGACACTTCACCAGTACTAATAAATATTCGCATTTTTGAATAGAGATCGGGGAAAGGGGATCGGGGATCGGGGAAAAGGGATCGGGGATTAGGGAACAGGGAACGGAGAACGGAGAACGGAGAACGGGGAATTGGTGTTTCTTCTCTCCCTTGTCCACGCCAGGTGCTACAACGGAGGAGCCACTGCGGTGGACGGGTTCCCCGGCATAAAGCAGGTGGCGTGGAACCTCCGCAACGCACTGGCTCCCCTTGTCTCCCTTGTCCCCAATCCCCAATCCCCGATCCCCGATCCCTTAGTCTCAAGACTCATCATCTCTGCTGGTTATTTTTCCTTTTCCAGGAATTAAACCACGTCTTCCGGGCATTTGCGAAAGTAGGAGAAAACGACGCAAGTGCTGTAATTGTTCTGTATTTCCTAACAGTTCTACTTCTTCTAAAGCATCTTTGAAGAGTAAATCTGAACGGTAAAGTATACGGAAGGCTTTTTTCAATATTTGTAATTCACTAATAGAAAAACCAGCGCGTTTAAGTCCCACTAGGTTGAGCGATCGCACTCGTGTCGGATTTCCCTCTACTAACATATATGGTGGTACATCCCGGTCAATACGGCTCATTCCTCCTACCATCGCGTACTTACCAATATGCACAAATTGATGGATACCGAGAACCCCACTGATCGTTGCTCTTGATTCAATATGAACATGACCCGCGATCGCTACCGCATTGGAAATAGTCACGGAGTCTTCAATGACACAGTTATGAGCAACATGCACATAAGCCATTAGTAAATTACCGTTACCAATAGTTGTAGCTTCTCCTACACCAGTAGCACGGTTAATTGTCACATATTCGCGAATGCGATTATCGTTACCAATTTTGACCCAACTAGCTTCACCAGCATACTTTCGATCTTGGGGTTCCATACCAATGGCAGCCCCCGGAAAAATCTGATTTCGCGCTCCGATTTCTACATGTCCGTCCAGCACTACATGAGCGCCAATTGTAGTATCAGGACCGACTTTCACATGCCCACCAATCACAGCATAGGCACCGACTTCCACTGTTGGGTGCAGATCCGCGTTAGGATGAATTACAGCAGTTGGATGAATAAGCGTTTTCAAGGGTACATCTCCAAAACAGTAAGCGTGCTAAGTTTTTTACCAAACGCGCCACGGAGCGTCTGAGTTCAGTAGCCGAAAGCATCAATTTTTTACAGGTGTGAGGGCAGTGAATATATGGAAATCAGAGTGTAACAGTTGTTTATTGTTATTACTGATATCCCTAATACAAAATTTTGTAGAGGTGCTTTACGCTGATACCTCTACCAATAGAATAAATTTTCAGCTTACGAGGGAAAACATTAATTCGCCTTCAGCAACTAACTGACCGTCAACCTCGGCGCGAGCCTGCATCTTACCGAAACGACGTTGTTTTATCCATAACAGTTCCACAGTCATGAGTAGTTGATCTCCGGGAACAACTTGGCGACGGAAACGGACTTTATCTATACCAGCGAATAGGAAGAGTCCGCCTTCTAATTGTGGCACTTGTGTCATCACGACACCACCAACCTGTGCCATTGCTTCTACAATTAGCACACCCGGCATGATCGGACGTCCTGGAAAATGTCCTTGAAAATGAGGTTCATTAATTGTGACGTTTTTAATGCCAACAGCTCGTTTCCCTGGTGTGTAGTCAATGATCTTATCTACAAGTGCAAAGGGGTAACGATGGGGTAGAAGTTTCTGAATTTCTTCCGCAGTGAACATCACTTTTGTTTCAGATGTGCTTGTAGTGGAATTATCAGACTGCTCCTGGGTAGGTGCGGATGTCGGGTTATCGGTAGAATTGACTTCAGTGACAGTTGCCATTGATGGTGTGGTTGATTTTTAGGTGTAGTCTTGTAGGCGATCAAATTATGTTTGTTAGTAGTTAGTAGTTAGTAGTTAGTAGTTAGTTGTCAAAATACCACTAACTATTTACTACTATCCACTAACCAATAACAACTAATGCAATTCCCAAATTTTCTGTGCCAGTTGCACGTGTAAATTGTGGCTGGCTTTATATGCCAAAAAATGAGCATGAGGGAAAAGTCCTAGTAAACTCAAATCTCCTACTAGATCCAAAATTTTATGACGTACTGGCTCATTTGCAAATCTTAATGGTGGATTTAGCCAACCATCAGGTCCACACACAAGAGCATTTTCTAAGCTTCCACCCTTAATTAACCCGGATTTTTGCAGGTATTCAATTTGATGTAGTAAACCAAAAGTACGGGCTGGGGCTATTTCTGTTGTAAAGCTAGCATCAGAATTTTCCGATTCCGCAGCTAGTGACCAGCTGTACCATTGATTACCAATCGCAGGTAATTCAAAATCAATGCCGTAGGTAAAGCGAGTAGTTGGTGCAGGGAGGGCGCAAACAAAAGCATCGTCCTGACGTATGCATATAGGCTCATTGATAGACACAGCAATATTGGGTGCTGTAGTTGAGCTTTGGGAAACCAAACCCACTTGAGCAATACTTTCTGCCCATAGCTTTGCCGAACCATCTAAAAGCGGTACTTCTGGCCCGTCAATTTCAATACGGACATTGTCTACACCCATACCTGCTAGTGCTGCCAATAAATGCTCAACAGTCCGAACACTTTCCTCATCTTTGCCTAATTGAGTTGAGAGAACAGTCTGACTGACGGCAGGTACTTGAGCTGGAATAATTGGAGTGTTTGGTAAGTCTGTTCGGACAAAGTAACGTCCGCTATCTGCTTGTGTTGGTATTATCCGCACTTTGGTATTTACACCACTATGCAGTCCCACCCCTGTAAGAGTAATTTCAGCTGCGAGAGTTTTTTGCATATAGTTATTAGTTATTTGTCATTGGTCATTTGTCCTCTGTCATTAGTCATTTGTCATTTGTTATCTGTCCATAGTCAAAAGTCTCTAGGACAACCAGTTTTTTACTATTGACAAATGACAAATGATCAATGACCAATGACAAAATTAGAACCTTTCCCCAATACCAAAATTGATCCGGCTATCTCCTTCGTCATTGATACCATAGTCAATGCGGATGGGACCGAGTGGAGACTGTACCCGCACACCAAGGCCATAGCCGTAGCCAGTACCGCTTTTATCCAACAAATCTCCTACTTTTGTCTCTGTCCCCAAATCAGTAGCAGCATCAAAAAATAGGGCGCCGCTAACTACAGAGAATACAGGGAAGCGATACTCAACAGTGGCTTGTAAGAAACTACTGCTACTGGCTAATTGACCTTCGTCGTAGCCTCGCACCGAGTTACTTCCACCCAGAGTAAAAGCTTCGTAAGGAGGTACATCACCCAATATTGTTCCTCCTTGTACGTTAAAAGCAATAGTTTGTGCTCCTTTGCCAAAGCTAACGAATTTTACAGGCAGATAGTAACTATAGCTACCTCTGATTTTGCTTGATAAAATGGTACCTAGACCTATTGGTACGGATTGGTCTAATCCCAAACGGAAAAAGGAACCCCTTGTTGGTTGTAAAGCATTATCACGTTTGTCCCGGACTGCTGCTAGTTGCAATGTCAGCAAGTCGTCCTGACCTGTTCCAGATTCAGTCAAGTCAATGATCTCTGTTGGTCGATCATTTCTGTATACTGTTCCTCTCTTTCTGATATCGCCATCAGAATCACGAGTGGATACCCGTTGATACCGTACACCAGCTGAAGCTGTCCATTCTGCACGTTCGTAGGGATTTTTAGACAAAGGACGGGTAAAGTTGACACCGCCACCTAGACGTAAAATTCGAGGAACATCTCCATCCGTAGATTCACTATTTTTAAAGGTTTCAACATTGTCATCTTTCCCTTCAAAGATTAACGAAATTGAACGGCTACGGAAAAGATTTGTTGTATAGGAAGTTCGGTATGGGTCTCCAGCTATCCAAGGATCTGTAAACCGGACATCAAATAGCAATTCCCGTTGACCAATCTCTAATTCGCCTCCTAGTTTCTGGTTTCTGCCGTTGAGGTTTTGCTCTTGATAGCTGATAGTACCAAACAAGCCACTAGCAGAACTGATACCTGCACCGGCAGCGATGGAACCACTGTTACGTTCAACTACATTAACTTGTACATCGACTTCGCTGGGGTTAGTACCGGGGTTGAGAGAAACATTCACATCTTCAAATAGCCCCAGACTGTATACACGTTGTAAATCTTTTTGGATGACGTTGCGGTTGAATACTTGTCCGGGCTTCAATTGAATTTCGCGTGTAATAATATACGGCTGTGTCCGCCCCCGGATCGGATTTCCATTTTTATCCGTTTCCTGACCTTCTTTATTGCGGTATTGGACATTAATATTTTCCACTACCCCTTCTGCTACATTCAGAGTGACAACTCCATCTGGAGATACTTGTGGAGATCCAACCACCTGTGCTAATACGTATCCTTTATCTTGATATACCTTGAGTAACTGTTTAATACTGTCTTGCAACTCACGTAGGTTCAGAATTCTACCATACTGCCTACTAAAGATTTGATTGACAGTGTTTGGAGGTAGTACAGAAGCTACATTTGTACCAGGATTAGCGTCAATTTTTACTTGATTTAAAACGGGGTTCAACTGAACTAAAAATGTGACTCGTACCCCTAATGGTGTATCTTCTGGCACTGCTTGCACATTCGAGAAAAAACCAGTAGCAAAGACAGAGTTAATATCTTCTTGCAATTGCGATCGCGTTGTTGTCCGTCCTGGTTGAGTACGAATTACTCCGTAAACTTGGTTTTCTTGTTCTGCTGGTAGCGCTTGTCCGCCCTCTGTTCTAACCACAACCTCTGACACTAATACGCGAGGTTCTGCTTCTGTTGTTGGTTGTTGATTAGTTGGTGGTTGTTGGTTGATTGGTGGTTGTTGATTAGTTGGTGGTTGTTGGTTGATTGGTGGTTGTTGATTAGTTGGTGGTTGTTGATTAGTTGGCGGTTTTTGGTTAATTGGTGGTTGTTGATTAGTTGGTGGTTGTTGATTAGTTGGCGGTTGTTGATTAGTTGGCGGTTTTTGGTTAATTGGTGGTTGTTGATTAGTTGGCGGTTTTTGGTTAGTTGGTGGTTTTTGGTTAGTTGGTGGTTGGGTGTTTTGAGGAACAACTGTGGGAGAATTTTGTGCAGTTTTTGATGTTGTTGATGTTACGCTCTTTGGTGTTGTTTTTAGTGCTGACGCGCCGACAGTGCTAACAAACACTTTTTGGTTTGCTGTCGATGTCCTTAGTGTTGTTGGCTGTGTTTTTTGAGATTCCTGTATTTTTTTTGACCTATTGTTAGTTAATTTAGATAGGTCTATTGTCGTCTTTTTCGCAGGAAAGACCGCAACAACTTCTTCTTGCTCTGGTTTTACCGTTGCTGTTGTATCTTCAGCAGTTTGTGTAATATTTGGAATAATAGAAGTTGGGATTGTTACCTCTTCTGTTGTATTAGTAGTTGGAAATTCCGCAACAACTTCTTGGTCTTGATTTGTTGTTGGAACGAAAAAATCTGCTGTTTTTTTGGAATTATTTGCGGTTTGCGCGTTAGCATGAAGCGAACCGCTTAAAGGTGTGGCGATCGCCACCATGGTCATCAATACGGGAGACAAGCGCATTTTATTCTGATTGTTCTTCACTTCCACACCATCAAATAGAGATTTAGCTTTTAGTCAAAAATTTTTGTTGGTCAATGGTCAATAGTCAATGGTCAATACCCGATGCCCAATGTCCAATGCCCAATGCCCACTCATCACAGTTCTCATTACCCTTTTTCCACTGCTTCTAGCACTCTTCTCAAAACCTCCTGGTAAGCATTCTCAACATTCCCTAAATCCCGACGAAAGCGGTCTTTATCTAGTACACGACGATTGGGGTCATCTCCTGCGGATATGTCCCATAGACGACAGGTATCGGGACTAATTTCATCTGCTAATAGCAACTGCTGTTGTGAATCCAAACCAAATTCTAGTTTGAAGTCCACTAAGGTAATCCCACACCCCTGGAAAAACTCTTTCAGAAATTCGTTAATTTGCAATGCAAGATGGATTATACTGTCAACTTGTTCCAGAGTTGCTAGTTCCAGAAGCAGGAGGCGATCGCGTGTCAACAATGGATCTCCCAATTCGTCGTTTTTATAATAAAACTCCACTAATGGCATTTTGAGTACAGTACCCAGTGCTAACCCTGTTTGTTGACAAAGACTACCTGCGGCGATGTTCCTGACAACTACTTCCAATGGCAATATTTTTACTGCCTTGATCCGCATTTGATTTGGAGCAGGACTGTCAATAAAGTGGGTCTTGACACCACGAGCTTCTAGCTGTTGAAATATTTTACTAGAAATGATATTATTTATGTTTCCCTTATTTTCAATACTGCCGCGTTTTTGAGCGTTAAATGCTGTGGCATCATCTTTAAAAACAGCCAATAAAATTTCCGGGTTATCCGTAGGATAAATTATTTTGGCTTTGCCTTCGTATAACTTAGTTTGGGCAGTCATGGTAGGAAGTAAATTTCAGTTCGATGGCTTGCTTCTATGTGTTTAGGCTTAACCATTTTATCTTTTGTTTTTCGTTATTAGTCATCAGTAAAATACTTAAGTAAAACTGTTGACTTAAAGATAGATGCATAGAATGATAGTGGGAATTTAACATAAATTGTCTATTATTTGCTTTTTACCGAAATAGTAGCTATTTTTCCCAAAGAAAATTAACAATTAAAATGTATAAATTAAAACAACATCAGATGACTTAGTAATTAAAGTTAAATGCATTAGTGTTTCACAATAATTGTGAAAAATCCGTAAACCTACTCAAAACTAAATAATAGATTTTTGACAAAATTAACCTTAGTAAGGATTAGAGAGTAAGAAAAAAAGACTTCTTAACCCTTCTGATTTATAGTTTCCAAGTTTTAAGAGAAATATCAGGATAGTCAGTTCTTCGGTTTGGGATTAAAAACAATAAGGAGGTGAAAATTGGATCAAAAGATGCCTAACAAAGATGATTTTCTATATCCTCGTGGTCGCTACTACGGTCAAGTGAAGCCAGAAAATTTAGTATTTAACGCGAATCTGCAAGAATTTGCCCAAAGAATCAGCTATATCTGCAATTTAGAGACAGCTGGTAAAATATCTTCTGAAGAGGCTTATGAAAAGATCAAAGGTCTGTGGAAAAGCTTGAAACAGGCGAAAAAACAGTTAAGAATCGGCGAAAACCCTTTCCGAATGGATGATGACGGGAATCAAGCAGAAAACTAAATCTTCATTGGTAACTTGGTAATTGGTAATTAGTAATTGGTCATGAGTTATTAATTATTCGTTCTTTTTCGTGTGTTTCTTATTCTTCTTATTTATGCATCATTGTCCAAACTCCATCCCAAGAGTTTGGTAGATTTTGTCTGAGGTAAGTACGAGCGCGTTTCAAATGAATATCTACAGTCTGATCTAAAGGTCGGATTTTTTTTGCTGATTCAAAATACGCGATCGCACGTTTAAAATCGCGGCTGAGATAAGCTTCACGTCCAGCATGATAATCAGACAGAAAATCTTGAGTTGTAGCATCTAAGTCTGTAGTGCGATCGCCTATTAATTCATAAATATTTACAGCTTGATGTTTACCTTTGACGCGAATTTTATCTAACTCGCGTACCCAGATGCGATCCTGGCACAATTGGTAAGTAAATTCACTGAGAATGATATCACAGCCATATTCTTTAGTAATAGCTTCTAAACGCGAGCTTAAATTTACACCATCACCGATGACTGTGTAATCCATGCGTTTGTGAGAACCGATATTTCCAGAAACTACTTCCCCAGAACTAATTCCAATACCAATATGAATTTTTAGCTGTTCTTGAATTACCCGACGTCGGTTAAATTCTTCTAATCGCTGTCGCATTTCTAAAGCAGCTTGTACAGCTTTCCAAGCATGATTTTCCGTAAGCGGGAGTGGCGCACCAAACACCGCCATCAAAGCATCGCCAATAAACTTATCAAGAGTACCTTCGTGGTTAAATACCGCCTCTACCATTGTTTCAAAATACTGATTTAGCAACGATACCACCTCAGCCGCACCCAAATTTTCAGTCAAAGTGGTGTAACCTCTGATATCTGAAAACAAAATGGTGACTTCTTTACGTTCACCCACCATTAAAGCATCATCACCCAATGCCATAACTTGTTCAGCAACGCGAGGAGTCAGGTAGCGGTACATAGTATTTTTCATCCGCTTTTCTCGACTAATATCTTCTAAAACTACCAATCCACCCCGCACTCCTCCTTCTGGATTTGTCAGAGGATTAACAGTTAAATTTATGCTACGTTCGATTTGGTTAACAATTTCAGCACTAATAAACTTCGACTGGGGAGTAAGGGGTTGATTCCAGGGAATAAAAAGATCAGTTTGAGTGCGATCGCGGATTGCTAAAATGTAATTTTTTATATCTTGTTCTGTATTATCTAAATATAATCCTAACGTCAAACCTTGCTCCGGTACATAATGTTTTGCACCTGTTTTTAAACTGTCTTCCAATCGCATTTGTAAATTATCAATTGGTACAACCTCCCACACTAAGCGACCAATTAAATTTTGTTCCCAAGCAAGTTTATTATTTTTCGCATTTGTATCTTTTAAGGGACAACCGAGTAATTCTAAAGCTGCATCGTTAATGGTTACAATGCTCCCTTCCATATCTGTAGAAATTACTGCATCTGAAAGACTTTGAAGAATATCTTTTTGATATTGTTTTTCTAATAGTACATTTTCAAATAAACGGGCATTTTCCAAAGCAATTCC
Source organism: Pelatocladus sp. BLCC-F211 (assembly GCF_041928655.1). NCBI lineage: Bacteria > Bacillati > Cyanobacteriota > Cyanophyceae > Nostocales > Hapalosiphonaceae > Pelatocladus > Pelatocladus sp. BLCC-F211. Next base: position 74,119 of record NZ_JBHFLM010000129.1, read on the forward strand.
TGCTTGAATATTAAAAGCCCGCATAAATTCTTCATCCGAAGCACTAAAACTGCCTTGCTGTTTATTAATTAACTGTGTCACACCAATTAATTCATTTGCAGAATTAAATACTGGTAAACATAAAATATTGCTGGTTATATACCCAGTTTTTTTATCTGTAGTGGGGTCAAAACGGGGATCTTTATAAGCATCAGCAATATTTAGTGCTTCACCAGTAGCAGCTACATAGCCAACAATTCCACGATTAGCAGGAATACGAATTTCCATCATTTGTTTGCCATCCGCAGCTGCTATTTTTGTCCAGAGTTCTCCCATTTCTTTCCGATATAAAAATAGCGTGCTGCGGTCTGCTTGCATTAAAATTCGTGCCTGTTCCATCACTATTTGCAAAGTTGCTTCTAAGTCTAGACTTTGTCCTAGTGTTTGAGTAGCCCGCAAAAGTGCTGTTGCGCCCCTTTGATTACGTGCTGCTACATAAAAAGATTGACAACTTTCTAAGATAATACCTATAGCAGAAGCAAAATCCCGAAACCGTTCTTCATCTTCACTGTCAAAAGCAATATTTTCAGCTTTATTTGCTAGTTGTACTACTGCTACAACTTGATTTTTACTGCTTAAAATAGGCATACATAAAATATTATCAATCTTATAGCCCATTTGTTTTTCTAAATCTGGGCTGAAGAGAGAGTGGGAAGTAGTATCAGATATATTTAAACATTCACCTGTAGTAGCAACATGACCAGGAATACCAACAGTAATTGGAATCCGAATTTCTAAAGGCTTATAAATATTATCTTGAGGAAGTTTTGTCCAAAGTTGACCTTTGTCATGGTCTACTAAAAAAATAGTAGTGTGTTCAGCTTGGAGAATTTGACCTATTTTTAATGTAATTGCCTCTAGAACTTTCTCCAGCATTGTTTCTAGGGCTTCGTTATTAATAAGTTCAATTGCGCGCAGAAATTGCTGAAATTCCGCAGTAATAAAGTCTAGTAAGCAAACAAATTCATTAACAGAAAGGTCTTTAACGCGACGTAGTAAAGCGTGAGTGCGATTAACTTGAGTAAGTTCAGTTAATGTAGCCAAAACGCTACCAGTGTTTAGAAGTGACATAATTTGATGGTAGGGATCGGTGATCGAGGAAAGGGGATCGGGAAGCAGGGGACAAGAGGACAAGGGGATACGGGGAATACAGATGAAATACTCTCCGCGTCACCGCGTCTCCCACTCTCCACATCTAGTGTGTCTTCCCCTTTCCCCAATCCCCGATCCCTAAAATTACGCTGCTTTCGGTAATTCTGAATAAATTACCTTTTGATAGTAATCTTGCAACTGACGAGTTGCAGCGGCCCATCCCCAGCGTTCTGCTTCTCTACGGGCATTTTGACGAATCGATTCTCGTTCTTGTTTCATTTCTAACAAGCGAACCGTAGCAGCGATCGCACCCTCGTCACCTGTATCTGGGGCAAACAGGTATCCATTGACACTATCCGTTACGATATCGGGAATGCCACCAGAACGGGCTGCAACTACAGGACATCCAGCCGCCATTGCTTCTAGGAGTACTAAACCTAATGTTTCTGTGCGGGAAGGAAAGATAAAAGCATCGGCGCTAGCAAAGGCCGATGCTAATTCTTTACCAACTAAATATCCCACAAAGTTGGTGTTTGTATTGGCAAAGTGTTTTTCTAAGGCTTGGCGGTGGGGACCATCTCCTACTAATGCTAGTCTGGCTTCAGGGATAGCTTCTAGTATGGGTTTGATCCGCTCAATTTCTTTTTCCGCAGAAAGACGCCCAACGTATAGTAATAAAGGGCTAGTTGGGTGATTTTGCGATAGACGCGATCGCATTTCCTCGCTATTTAAGCTCGGATGAAATGTCTCTGTGTCTACTCCCCGTTGCCACAAGTTGACTCTTTCAATGCCATGAGTTGTTAGTTCCTCCATCATCGCTGTCGAGGTACATAGATTTAAAGCTGCTTGATTGTGACCTGCTTTCAGTAATTCCCACAAGAAGCCTTCCAACATTCCTAAACCGTAATGTTGGAGATATTGAGGCAAGTGGGTATGATAAGAAGCCACCAAAGGAATGTTAAGCACCTTGCTATAAAATATACCAGCTACTCCTAAAACGGCTGGATTGACCACATGAATAATATCTGGCTGAAACTGTTCCAAAATGTGACCAATTGCTGGTCGAGGCAGTGCCATTTTTAACTCTGGATACAGTGGTAGCGGAAAACCAGAGACACCATATATTCTGGCTTCTTTGTATTCTGTAATACCACCTTCGGGACAAACCACGAGTACTTCGTCACCACTGCGTTGTAAATGTTCAACAGTATGACGTAGGCGTGTGACAATGCCGTCAACCTTAGGCAGAAAGGTTTCGGTAAATAGAGCAATCCTCATAAAATATCATTCACTACAGGCAGGGTGTTCAGATAATCTCAGCTTCTGGACAATTTCAGCATTACTCACAGCGTATACTGTCTCATCTACTACAATCAATTCCACGCAGCCAAAAACCAGTTATCAGTTACCAATGAACAGCTACTAATTGATAACTGATAACTGGTAACTGATAACTGTTTAGCGATCGCATATTAATGCTTTGCTATTTACGATGCCAACTGACTTTTGGCAAAATTTGGTTTTTATCTACTCTGGTTTGATACTTGACAGCAAAGTTCAACAGAGAATCAAGCAGAGAATCAGAGAGATAGTGAGGTTGTAAACCCAGATCCAAGAGTTTAGTATTTTTGGCGTTAAAGTAGTGTTCTTCTTTTTCGACTCTGGGATTGTCCAAGTTATTAACTTCTACATTTAGTCCCATTGCATTCCCGGCTTTTTTCACCATCAATGCCAAGTCGCCGACGCTGAATTGTTCGGTAAATTGGTTAAACACACGCAATTCACCAGGTTGTGCAGGGTTAGCGATCGCCAGTTCAATACATCGCACCGTGTCCCGAATATCCAAAAATCCCCGCGTTTGTCCACCTTTACCATAAACAGTTAGGGGGTGTCCAATTGCAGCCTGGATACAGAAACGGTTTAGTGCTGTGCCAAACACACCATCATAATCTAGGCGGTTAATTAACAGTTCGTCCATGCCGGTTTCTTCTGTGAGGACACCGTAAACTACACCTTGATTTAAGTCTGTTGCCCGTAGTCCCCAAATCCGACAAGCAAAGTGGATATTGTGACTGTCGTGGACTTTGCTTAAGTGGTACATTGAACCAGGTTGTTTGGGATAAGGCAAGGTGTCTTTGCGCCCGTTGTGTTCAATGGTGATATAGCCTTCTTCTATATCTATGTTCGGTGTACCGTATTCACCCATGGTTCCCAATTTTACCAAATGGCATTCTGGGAAATCCTCTTTCATTGCGTACAGCAAATTCAGCGTACCCACAACGTTATTGACTTGTGTCATAACGGCATGTTCACGATCAATCATCGAAAATGGTGCGGAACGCTGTTCGCCAAAATGCACGATCGCATTTGGTTCAAATTTATGTAGGGCTTTTTGAAGAAATTCGTAATTGGTGATATCACCAACAAACAAATCGATGGATTTACCAGTTAAGTCTTTCCAGCGTTGAATGCGTTGCTGAATTGGTGCTATCGGGGTTAGAGTTTCCACACCCAATTCATTATCCCAGTGCCGCCGCACCAAGCTGTCTAAAATACCAACTTCGTAACCTCGATTGGAAAGATAAAGCGCGGTTGCCCAACCGCAATAGCCATCGCCACCAATAACCAGGACTTTCATTTTCACCTGTTTTTACTCGCTGATAGCTAAATCTACCAGGTTTGTGTCACCTCTAGACCATGAAGATTGGGGATTGGGGATTGGGAACAAGGGAGATAAGGGAGACAAGGGGGACAAGGAAGATGGGGAGAATTACCAATGACCATTGACTATTGACCATTGACCCTTGACTTTTGACCAATTTTATAGCTACTAGCTATGTAATAAAAAAAGCGGTAATAATTATCAAATTCTGGACTGGGTGCTTTTCCCTGCCAGTAGTATTTCAGCTGTCCTTGGGCTAATTTCAACGTCATGACACCTTCTTGTTGTCCGACTTCTACCGTCAGTACTCCAGATACTCCTTGGGCTGTAGTAAAGTTGGGATTTATTGATGTTTTGGCGTTTTTTTCTGAGATTATGCCTTCTGGCAGTTGCATTCCTGCCCAACTACGAATCTCTACAGTGTTATTTATTGGAGAAGTAAAGACAATGCCGTCACCGTTGTCTGATGGCAAAGATTTCCAGGTGCTGGGATAGGGAAATTCAAAGCCATATCGGTTATTACTATAGATTTTCCAAGTCTGATTAGAGATGTTGAAACCAGTGGTTGTTGTACAGCTTCCTAGAATTACAGACAAAGCGATCGCGTAAATAAAATATCTTAAGTTTCTCTGGAAGTGAGAGGCAGGAGATAGAAGACCCGAAGCATTAGTAGTCAAAGCTTTCATCAATCTAGTCATCAAAGGGAACTGATCGGTATCTCACTAAATATTCTTGAGATTGTGTTGTTTTTTTACCACTAGCGGCTGTGATGCTGCAAAGACTTGTGTTCAGTTTCTTGTAAAGTATTATTACAAAAGTGACGTCAAAGCGTCTTGCTGTCTTGACAAGCCAAACAGGAGTAGATATCGTAAGATACATACCCGGGTAAGACCGTTAACAGAGTTATGCAAGCTAATAAGCAAAAGGTTACTTTATACTTATCGCCAGAATTACACAGAAAACTGAAAATACGTTCAGCTATTGATTCAGCACCAATGTCGGATCTTGCCGAACGCGCCCTCGTTTTCTACCTGGCAAATTCGGAGCTAGTTGAAGAAGTAGCTATCTACGGAAAAACTCATAGAGTTTACACCTGTCCTAATTGTGAAAGCTCGTTGGTTGTACGGGATGGCGAGTTGGTTGCTATGGGCAAGCAACCAGGCGTAATTGGTCAAGAACATCTGTCAGTGGAAGAGATGGAAGAACAAGCCCATCCAAAAGGTGAGGAAGAGTTAGTTCCTTGCTAAATATTCAGAATTGCGAATACATAATTCAGTTATGAATACTGACAATTCTGCCATCTTTGCCATCTGCGATGTCTAGGGTTTCTGTAAAAGGTCTCAAGTAGGTCGATGTATGAAAGAAGAGCTCAATATCCTCATTCAAGCTCAATACCCTTTAATCTACCTTGTGACCTCCGAGGAAGAGCGGGCTGAGCAGGCAATCTTTACAATCGCTCAATCGTCAAAACCACAACGGCGAGTGTACGTTTGGACAGTAACTCACGGCATCGTGGAATATGGTCAACCCCGGAATGTAGGTCAGCATAATACTGTTTCACCAGAAGCGGCGATTGATTGGATTATCCGGCAAAGAGAACCAGGTATATTTATTCTTAAAGATTTACATCCTTTTATAGATGCGCCTGCGACAACAAGGTCTTTACGGGATGCGATCGCCAGCTTTAAAGGCACGCAAAAGAACATCATCTTGATGTCACCGATGCAGCAGGTACCCATTGAACTGGAAAAAGAAGTTGTTGTTTTAGACTTTGCGCTTCCAGATATGGGTGAATTGAATAAAGTATTAACTCATCACATAGATAACAATCGTGGGCGACGGCTACCAACGGAAGCACGAGAAAAACTTCTCAGAGCTGCTTTAGGATTGACTAAAGACGAAGCTGAAAAAGTATATCGTAAAGCCCAGGTCACAACTGGACGTTTAACAGAAGAAGAAGTTAATATAGTTTTATCAGAGAAAAAACAATTAATCCGACGCAATGGTATACTAGAGTACATAGAAGAAGATGAAACCATTGATTCTGTCGGTGGCTTAGAAGAATTGAAAAAGTGGTTAACACAGCGCTCCAATGCTTTTACTGAAAGGGCGCGGGAATATGGTTTGCCTCAACCAAAAGGGATGTTAATTCTCGGTGTTCCGGGTTGCGGTAAGTCATTGATTGCTAAGACCACATCTCGACTTTGGGGTTTGCCACTGTTGCGGTTAGATATGGGGCGAGTCTATGATGGGTCAATGGTAGGACGTTCGGAAGCAAATTTACGTAACGCCCTCAAGACTGCCGAATCTATTTCCCCCGCAATATTATTTATCGATGAATTAGATAAATCCTTTGCTGGTAGTACTGGGTCTTCTGATTCTGATGGTGGTACTTCTAGCAGAATATTTGGATCTTTCCTTACCTGGATGCAAGAGAAAAAATCCCCAGTATTTGTCATGGCCACTGCAAACCGAGTGGAAAGATTACCAGGGGAATTTTTAAGGAAAGGTCGTTTTGATGAAATTTTCTTTGTGGATCTGCCCACACCAGAAGAACGACAAGATATATTTAAGATCCACCTTAATAAGCGCCGGAAAGACATCTCTAGGTTTGACTTAGAACAGTTATCTAAAATGTCAGATGGCTTCTCTGGAGCAGAAATTGAACAGGCGATCGTCGCGGCGATGTACGAAGCTTTCGCCCAAGATCGTGAGTTCACTCAATTAGATATTATTGCTGCGCTGAAAGCGACATTGCCGTTGTCTCGGACGATGCAAGAACAGGTTACAGCCCTCAGAGATTGGGCTAGACAGCGTGCGCGACCCGCAGCATCTTCCATTGCTGAATATCAGCGAATGGAATTCTAAAAGCTTTCCCCTGTGAACGCAGGGGGGAAGAGCTAGCAATAAAAGCTAGCTGTTAATAAAAAAACCGCGTTCTGCTAAAACGCGGCTTACTCTCAAACAAACTAAACTGTTGTCCTTTTTCTCTACTCTCTTTGGAGGAAACCCAAATGTCTCATTTTAGCACTCTGCGTACCAAAATTACCGAAGCTGAAATCCTCAAGCAATCCCTGCGCGACCTCGGTATTAGCGTGAAAACCGAAGCTGATGTTCGTGGTTACAACGGTCAGCGTGTTCGTGCTGATATCGTAGCAGTATTGGAAGGCGAATATGACCTCGGTTGGTCTCGCAACAGCGATGGTTCTTTTGATCTAATCGCAGACCTGTGGGGTGTTGCTAAAAAGCATAATCAGACCGAACTGATTAACTCCATCAACCAAAAATATGCTGTTAACAAGACCTTGACAGAAGTTAAACAACGCGGTTTGCAAAATGCCAACGTTAAGTTGGTATTGCAATAGTAATTTCTCTGCGCGTTCCCAAAGCTGCACGGGTTAACCATGTTAATAGCGGTTAGCCCGCTTTTTTTCACCGACTGGATTCACTTCCAGTCGTTGTTTTTTATAAGCAGCTTTGTCTATTTTTGGTTGAATAGACTTAGTTTACTATTTTTAATCCAACATTTGTAATTTAACATTTTTTAATAAAAAATTGTAGCTAGTTTTAATCAAAACCCAGTTTCCAAAAAGTTACTGAGTTTACAAATTCTATTCAAGCCTGAGTTATAGGAAATAGCATCTCGGTGATGTAAGATTCGTTATCCTGGTGATTGCCTTACAAATCCAAAATCTAAAATCTGAAATCCAAAATCGTGAGATGCTGGTTGATTGATTAGTTAAATTTTTTTCAATGGCTGCTGTTGATTCTGTATCTGTTATCGTCCCCGCAACTACCGCAAATTTGGGGCCGGGTTTTGATTGTATCGGTGCGGCTTTAACGCTGTACAACGAGTTTAAGTTTATGCGCGTGGAGTCATCTTTCCTTTTGGAAGGGGAAGTAGGAAAAGTGAAGATAACTGTCACTGGTGCAGAGGCTGAACAAATGCAAACTGATGAGAGTAATTTGCTCTATCAGGCGTTTGTAAAGTTATATCAACACTTAGAGCAAACTCCGCCACCCGTGGAAATTGAGATTAAGTTGGGTGTGCCGTTAGCGAGGGGTTTGGGTAGTTCAGCAACGGCGATTGTTGGCGGTTTGGTTGGTGCGAATGTTTTGGCGGGTGAAGCTTTGAGTCAGTCGCAGCTGATGGAGTTGGCGATCGCCATGGAAGGACACCCAGATAATGTAGTACCAGCGTTGTTGGGTGGTTGTCGTTTGGCGGCTACGGGGGTAGAAAATCAACCACTAAGACGCCAAGAGTGGGTAATTTGTGATGTTCCTTGGTGTGAGAATATTGTCCCTGTAGTAGCGATTCCGGATTTTGAGCTTTCTACAAAAGAGGCTAGGCAGGTGTTACCTACTCAGGTGAGTCGTGCAGATGCGATTTTTAACACGGCACATTTAGGATTGTTGTTGCGTGGTTTGGAGACTGGCAACGGAGATTGGTTAAGGGCTGCTTTGCAAGATAAGTTACATCAACCTTACCGAAAGGCACTGATTCCAGGTTACGATGCGGTTAATGCTGCTGCTATTGCTGCGGGCGCTTACGGTATGGTGATTAGTGGTGCAGGCCCAACTTTGTTAGCATTAACTGATACAAGTCATTCGGAAGCAGTGGCGGCGGCGATGTCAGCTGCTTGGCAATCACAAGGAATTTCGCCCACAGTGCGATCGCTTAAAATTGATACTCAAGGAGCAAGGAGTTTTTATTAGTCATTGGTCATTGGTCATTGAGGAAGAGGTTAATTGACAAATAAATGACAAAGGACGATTGTACAGACGCGATGTTCCTCGCGTCTACTAATAACAAATAACTAATGACAAAGGACCAATGACAAATGACTACCGAGCAAATTCTCGCAGAAATTGCAGCAGTTCGCTCTCAAATAGAAGTTCTGCGTGAGGAACGTGCTTGTTTGAGTGTTAGTGTCACACTTCCAGAAAATGATTCACCCCAAGCAATAGCGGAAGCTTACCGTCGTTATGCTCGCGAAAATTCCCAATTGGTGGCGGAACTCAAGGGAATAGATGATGCGATCGCTGCTTTGGAAGTTCAATTGATGCAAAAACAAGCCCAGTTAAAACAAAGACAAATACAAGCAAAACAACTCTCTCTAGAGGAACAACTAGAGGAAGCAAGAAAGATTGCTCAGGTTCATGCTGAACGCATGAATGAACTTGCGGCGGAACTTGCGACAGAAATACGCAGTCTCAAGGCTTGCGCTGACGAACTTAGTCCGTTGTATTGGCAAGTCTATTACAAGCCGTTTATTACTGGCTTCAAGACAATCTCGGTTCCTTATGTCCGTTCTGACGGTGATGTCTGGACAATTGTTAACCGCATTGTGTGAATAGCAAAAATTTTTTTGAGTGAAAAGATCATTCTTAAGACAGATGATATTAAGATTTATAACGGTGGCTAGAGCCATCGTTTTTTATTGATTTAGCAAAACTTTACATTGAGACTGATTTTGACAAAAATCTTGAGTATTTATAACTAAAATTTTTGAAGATTTAATGTTTATAGGGATAAATATCGTTTACAAAACTATTAAGTGCTTAATATAATGTAATTAAAAGTAAAAACGAAAAACGATTGTCAGTGATGATTGCTCAATTTCCTTGGTTAACAACCATAATTGCCTTGCCGTTAGTGGCTGCCTTAGCCATTCCGCTCATCCCAGATAAAGAAGGCAAAACTGCCCGTTGGTATGCTCTGGGAGTGGCGATCGCCGATTTTGGATTAATGATTTCTGCTTTTTGGCAGAGTTACGATTTTCAAAGTTCAGCATTTCAACTTATAGAAAAATATCCTTGGATTCCGCAATTAGGCTTAAACTGGTCTGTTGCAGTCGATGGATTATCAATGCCTTTAATACTGCTGACAGGCTTAATTAACACCCTCGCAATCTTCGCGGCTTGGAAAGTAACCAACAAGCCGCGTTTGTTTTATGGTTTGATGTTGGCGTTGTACAGCGCTCAACTTGGCGTATTTGTCGCCCAAGATTTGCTGCTGTTCTTCTTAATGTGGGAAATCGAATTAGTACCCGTCTACCTATTGATTTCCATCTGGGGAGGACAAAAGCGCCGTTATGCAGCTACTAAATTTATTCTCTATACCGCCCTTGCTTCTATATTTATTTTGGTAGCAGCTTTTGCAATGGCCTTCTCTGGCGATACCGTCAGCTTCGATATGGCAACTTTGGGAGCCAAGCAATATCCTAGAGCTTTAGAATTACTGGTTTACGCAGGTTTCTTGATCGCCTTTGGTGTCAAACTACCAATTTTCCCTCTCCACACTTGGCTACCTGATGCTCACGGTGAAGCTTCTGCACCTGGTTCGATGATTTTGGCTGGTGTGTTGTTAAAAATGGGTGGTTATGCACTGATTCGCATCAACATGGAGATGCTAACCAATGCTCATGTTTACTTCGCTCCAGTTCTAGCAGTTTTAGGTGTAGTCAACATTATCTACGGTGCTTGTTGTGCTTTTGCTCAAACTAACCTCAAGCGTCGTTTAGCCTACTCTTCTATCGCCCACATGGGATTTGTGCTAGTTGGTATCGCTTCCTATACAGAAATAGGTATGAGCGGTGCTGTACTGCAAATGATTTCCCACGGTTTGATTGCTGCTAGCTTGTTCTTCCTCTCTGGTGTCACATACGAACGCACCCACACTTTGATGATGGATCAAATGGGTGGTATTGCTAAACTAATGCCTAGAACCTTCGCTCTATTTACCGCCGGTGCAATGGCTTCCCTCGCCTTACCAGGGATGAGCGGCTTTGTGGGTGAGTTGATGGTATTTCTGGGTATTGCTACCAGCGATGTTTATAGTTCCAGTTTCAAAGTTGTAGTTGTACTATTGTCTGCTGTAGGCGTGATTCTGACTCCAATTTATCTGTTGTCGATGTTGCGTCAAGTCTTCTACGGTAAGCAGAATACAGAATTACATTTGGATGCAGTAGTACCCGATGTCAAACCCCGCGAATTGTTCATCACTGCTTGTCTTTTACTTCCAATCATCGGTATCGGCTTATATCCCAAATTGGCAACCCAAACCTACGATGTCAAGACTGTAGAAGTTGCAGCCCACGCTCGCCAGTTTCTACCTGTAGTCGCTAGACAACAGCCATCAAGTTTATATTCAACTATTATGACCGCGCCAACATTGGCAAATTCACAAGTTCCAAGTTTGGTTAATATTGCTGATTAATATTTCAAGGGCTGGTGCTATTAAATAAGCTTAGAAAGAAAAAGTGGGGGTGATTTTGCGATCGCCCCCACAGTTGTTTATATTCCTTACAGGCAAATACTCTATCGAAATTTAGAGGAGAAAGTAGTGAGTGCTTCATATACCGGAGGTTGTCAGTGTGGACAAGTTCGTTATGAAATTCGTGCTGAACCCTTAACTCTTTATTTATGTCATTGCAAAGAATGTCAAAAACAATCATCTAGTGCTTTTGGTATGTCTTTGACAGTCCCAAGAGATGCTGTTGTCGTCGTTCAAGGACAACCAAAAGCCTGGACTCGTGAAGCCGATAGTGGACGGGCGGTGAAGTGTTTGTTTTGCGATAACTGCGGCACAAGATTGTTTCATGATCGTGCTTACAGTCGAGAGACAATCAACGTCAAAGCTGGAACTTTAGATGATACAAGTTGGTTACGTCCCGTAGGTAACATTTGGACAAGCAGCGCCCAGCCTTGGGTATTAATTTCTGACGAACTGCTCAATTATGAAGGACAGCCACAAGATGTGCATCCATTGTGGGAAAAATGGACACAACACCTGGGATAAGTTTATTTATTTTTTGGGGTGATTTTCTCTAGTTGTTGAGCGATCGCAGTTGCATCTTTTCCAAAAAAAGTTTCGCGATCGCCATTACTCCAAGTGATGCGACAAGCAAACCGCCAACACATATGAATGTGAATTTTGCGAAACTGGATTTGACGAGCGTAAGCCAAATTCACCCAACCTCTTGTTGGTGTTTGGCAAAAATGGAGTTGAGGTTGGGCGATCGCTTGAGGCTGAAGAGCTGTTGATGTCATAATGGAATTCACCATGAATACTTGTGGGTAGAGAAGCGGTTGTTTGCTGTCCAGGCGGGAACCGCTTTCTCTATATTTAGTATGCGTTAACTTGCTTTTTATGTCAATTAGTTCATATGATTTTATTAACGGTAAATTAATGCTATGAATTAGTACATGGAAAAAAACTACGTATCTAAAATCGCAAAACTTCGAGAAGAACAAGGCCTAACACAGCGTCAAATCGCAGAAAGGTTGGGCGTTGATGTGTCTACGGTTCGGAACTGGGAAAAGGGTAGAGAAGGTGTAAAAATGTTTGTCAGAGTTGCAAAACTCTGTGAACTGTTTGATTGCCAACCTACAGATTTATTTGAAGAGGAAAAGATTGGCAATGATTGACAAAATTAGGAATGATTTTGATCGCATTGCTCTGCATGATCAACAGGGGTGGAATCACAATAATCACTATCACCGTTTTTTACTCAAACAGTTACCAGCAAAATGCAAAACAGTCCTTGAGATTGGTTGCGGAACTGGTGAATTTTCACGTCTTCTGGCTCAATATACAGACAAAGTTGTTGCGATCGACTTATCCCCGAATATGATTGAAGTTGCCAAGCAACGCTCAAGAAATTATCACAACATTGATTTTCAAGTTGCTGATATTTTGCAGTGGAATTTTCCAGTCGAGCAATTTGATGCGATCGCTTCAATAGCTACAGTTCATCATCTACCACTAGAAAACTTACTCCCCAGTCTGAAAACTGCTTTAAAGCCTAGTGGTAGGCTAATAATTTTAGATTTGTTAGAGCATGAAAACCTAAAAGACATGTTGAGCGATTTGATTGCTGTTCCACTCAACTGGTTACTTCAGCAAGCCCTAAATAGACATATTCAACAGTCACCAGAAGCAGCAGAAGCGATGAGAGAGCATCTTCGTACAGACAAGTACCTTACTCTATCGCAAGCACAACAAATATATACAAACACATTGAAAAAAGCTAAAGTAAGAAAACACTTGTTTTGGCGTTATTCAGTAGTTTGGGAAAAGTCGGCTGTGGTATAAGGGACTTCCAAATAAAAAATATCCATTTCACAGCTATTTAATTTTTGAGTGTTTCAAAAAATCCCCAATTAAATACAACGAACCACATAAAACGACTAAATCTTCTTTCAAAGAAAAAGCTACTTCTAGCGCAGATGTTACATCTGGAAAACAATTACAAACACTTAACTCTGGACAAATCTCATTAGCTAATTTTGCTAATTCATCAGGATTTGCTGAACTATGGTCAGGTACTGGTACTAAATACAACTGGTCATTTGGTCTGAGTAAAGCTTGAAAAATTTCCTGATGGTCTTTTGTGGAAAGCATTCCCATCACCCAAGTCACGCCTATTTTGGATTGGGTATCAATTTCTCTAGTCTTTAATAAAACATCTACATAATTTCGCAAAACTTGAGCAGCAGCTGGGTTATGAGCGCCATCAAGCAATAGTTGATGATTCTTCCAAGTCATCCATTGCATCCGTCCTGGCCACTTGGTTTTGCCCATACCATTAATAATGGCTTGCTCAGAAATTTGCCAATTATTTTGTTGCAAAATTTCTAAAGCACATAAAGCTATGGCTGAATTCGTCAACTGAATCTGTCCCTGTAGCGGTAGGGGATACTTGATTTTTTTGGAATCAAAAACTGATTGATATTCTACCCATTCTGGATCAATTTGATCTGCTGGTTTTGGTGTAAATATAGGACATTCTAGTTCTGCAATACGCGATCGCACAACTTGTTCTGCATCAGGTGGTAAGGGGCCAATCACCACCGGACATCCTGGTTTGAGAATCCCCGCTTTTTCTCTAGCAATATCAGCAACGGTGGGGCCGAGTATTTGCCAATGTTCGCGACTAATAGATGTAATAATGGTAACAAGAGGTTTTTCACAGACATTAGTAGCATCCAACCGTCCTCCCAATCCAACTTCTACTACCGCTACATCAACTTTTTGTTGAGCAAAATATAACCAAGCTGCTGCGGTAATCACCTCAAACTGAGTCGGTAGATCATCATTTGGGAAGATAGCAGCTTTAACTTCTAGCAATAATTCGTAAAATTCCTTAGAAGAAATTGGTTGTTGGTTAATACAAATGCGTTCTGTCCAATCAACTAAATGGGGAGATATGTAGCGTCCGGTGCGATATCCCGCCTCTGTAATCACCGAAGAAAGATAGGCACAAACAGAACCTTTGCCGTTAGTACCAGCAACATGAATTACTGGAACTCGATGATGGGGATTACCAAGATTTGCCAACAATTTTTGGCTGGACTCAAGTCCCAACCGCACACCAAAATGTTGGAAAGGTTTTAATAAAGAGTCTATATCCACTAGTTTTGAAAGGTTGATGGTTGGTAGTTAGCCTGACATTTTACACCTTCTCCATAAAAGTAAGATATTAGGACTTACGAAAAACTACACCCTGTAGGGTCAATTCATGAATTGACCCTACCTTTAAATCAGAGTTTTGACTATTGTTTGCTTAAGTCAAGCGTAACACTTATGTTTGTGGTAGCAGCCCTTCTTGATTAATTGCTGCGATAGCATCCTTTACTAATTTTTTCCAGTTTTCTTCTGCTTCTTTATTTTTTATCCGATCCTCAGCTCCTGGCCAAAGAATAGCTTTATTGCTATCATCACTATAAAAATCCCGCCAGCCTGTCTGAGCTTTTTCATGTTTAATTGCAACAGTGACAAATTTGTCAAATTTAGCGTATGCCTCTTCATTCGGAAAAGTGAGCCGACTTTTCAGTTCTTCTCCACATTTGTCAACAACTTTATCCCGTAAGGATGAAATTTCTTGTCGGATTTTTTCTAAATATTCATTTGCTTCTTGCCGAATTTCCTCTAGAGATTTATTTACAGGCAAAGATGAGGCTTGGATGATGCTCGGCTGAGAATTTTTTTTATCAATCCATTGTCGCATCAATGATGATATGGTCTTAATAGATAAACTCAAAAATTTCTTATTTATTTCGTTAGGGAACGGAACGCCTAACCAAGTCATTATAGCAGCCCCAATCTCAGACAATTGGTCTTCCGTAGAATTATCAATTTTATTCTCAATTTCTTTCTCAATTTTTTCAACATCTTCATCTTTAATTTCAGAAGCAGTGTTTTTCAGTTCATTAATTTGTTTAAGCGTTACTCCAACTTCGTTTGTCAGAATTTGATTAATAGATAGAGGATCAAGATGTTTATCTGGTTGGAGATAATTTAGATATTCCTGAATCCAAGTTGAAATAATCTTTTTGTATGTAGTGGTAGATGTTTTCATCTCCTCAAATGATTTTTGGATTTGTTCTGTGGTATTACTATCAGGAATATGTTGTTTAATTTCATCAAAAAAATCAAGCCCTTTATTATTTGCCAGCTTTTCTAATTTGGCGTATTCAGATAATATATCGACTACTGATAGTTGTAATTTTCTCTCTGAATTCTCAAGTGCTGTTGCTAGTTTTTCAAACTCCGACGTCAGTCTTTTTTTGACCTCATTAATACACATGTAGTAGGAAATTTTATATGAATCTCCATATGCATCTCGAAATTCTTTAATCTCTTTTACAGAAGGAACAATTATCTCTTGTTTACAATCTTCTAAAACTTTCTCTACTTGGTTTTCAAAATCTGGATCAGTTTGATTTTGCTTGACACCGAGTTCATCACGTTTTTTGTAAATTTCACCATTAAGAGGTTTCCAAAGGTTATCTTCAAACCAAGCATTAAATGTTTGACCTCCTCGTTGACTATATCCTTCTAAAGCATTAATAGCAGGTTTTAATAAATCATTAATCTCATTCTTAAGTTTTTCTAGTCGTTGACTATGGAAACGCAAATATTGTCTGCATACTTCATCAATGTTTTTAGTCAATTCTCCTAAAACTGGAATAAGTATTTTTTCTTTAACTTCTTCAGAGTTAGCACAGTCTGCGATTACGGAATCGGAAACTTCAATAATTTTGTCTGATTCCATCTTTCTTTGAAAACGCTCACAAGCTTCTTGACCTTTCTTTTCTTGTTCTTTATTTTTATTGAAAACCATAAAAGAACATTTCTTAATAGGAAAGTTACCTAGAGCATCACGAGCTACCTGATACATTTGTCTATCCTCATCTTTCCAGTCATCACCCATAGGGTCTGGTCTACGAACGAAAAGAATAAAATCAACATCTTGCTTGAGGGTTTTAATTAATAACTCTACATCTAATATGGCATTATCACCTAAACCTGGCAAATCGATGACACCGATTTTTCCTAATTCATTTTTAGCGGGAAACTGACAGTGTATTCTTAATTCTTTGACAGCTAGATATTCACTGTTAGTAATCTTGCCATTATTATCTGTTATCTGAGTAGTATATTGTCTGATTTGATTTGGTGCAATAACTTCTGATTCTGATGAACTATTAAGTAATGACTTATAATCATTGAATTTGGCATAGTATTCTCCTCTTAAACGTATAGATAAATGTTTAGAATTTGCATCTTCTTCTTTGTTTGGAGATATTTGAGGAGGAAAAATCCGAGCTTCTAAATCATCTGGAACGGTTGGTCTTGAACCTTCTAATCCAAGTTTATCAAAATACATATGAAGAATATTTTGTAGGGAAGAATATGAATGTAATTCAACTTCATTTCTAAGTTTGCCTAAGTCATTTTCGTGGTAAACTTTACTTAAAACTCTTGTACAAACACCTGCCGAACTAGTAGGAATATATTCATCAGTTAATCCAGTTATACTTTGTAATAAGCGACTTTTACCTTGACGCATTTTTCCTACTACTCCAATATTTAGAGTTTCACGGGATAGGCGTTTTTTGAGAATATCTATTTCTCTTAATTCTTGATCTATTTCTTGTCTAACTTTTGATAAGTCAATTGTTCTCAAACGTACAGAAACGTTAGAGTTAGTTTCAGAATTACTATTCAGGAGGGTTTGTTGTTCAGATTCCAGTCTTCGCAAGCAGCTTTTAATATTTTTCCATTGTTCTACAACAGTATCAAGATTTTTAGCTTGTTCTTGGCGTCGAGTAATAATTTCTTGAATTTGCTTCGCGATAGTCATAGATTTTATTTTCCCAAGAGTTACACATTAACAGATGAACAGAAATCGCAGGTAACAAAAATATTACCTGAACACAGTCATTAAGGATAAATGAATACTCAGTCAAAGTAATTTTGAGGAGTTTGTTGTTAGCGCTTAAGCACTCAATTAAGCACGCTTAATTTTTACTACAAACCCATAAAGATTTACCAGACAGAGTACTAGGACTTACATACACATTGACAGAATTAGAGTATGTTGTTTTGTGCTCAACAGATGAAATCGGTTTATCCACAATATTGATATGACCTATATATTTTAGAATCAAAGGCCAAAATCTAATTTACGGATATGTCCAACCTAATATTTGCCTTAAGCCTTAATAAGCCTTCTTCTATATAAGAATGGGTGCAATCAAATCAATTTATGCATCTTTGAGATTCTTGAGTTTCCGTATCCTGTGTAAATTTGTGACGGTCACTGGATAATAAAAGTTGATTTTGCCAAATAAATAAAAAATTTAATAATATAAAACCGACTGCTTTTATAAAAAGAAACAGTCGGTATCAGACTGATGATACTGAGTATATTTTATGCTTCTCTATTCAAAAAGCTTTGTACTTGTCTTAAAGCAGCAGCACCGATGTTAAACAATGCCCAACCAGCTGCGATCGCAACCGGTGCCAACACAATAGCCACACGCATATCTAAGTCCATATCTAGTAGTCCTCTCTTAAGTACAAGTTAAAGTATTGTCAACACTTCTCATTTTTTCATTTTTAGCTGAAGTGGACAATTTTTCCCAACTAATATGTAAAGATTCGTTACAAAATTAGTCATTTGTCATTTGTCATTTGTTGATTGTTAATAGTTAAGTCGTTGCTTGTTAAGCATCTCCCCCTTGTCCCCTTGTCCCTCAATGAGGTGCGCTAAAAGCCAATATCAGTCCCTTTTCCAGCATGGACTAAAGCTAACTTTTTGTAACGTTCAGCGTGTTCGATTAGTTCCGCTACTTGAGTGTCAGTGACTTGACGCATTACCTTGGCAGGAGTCCCGACTACAAGGGATTGGGGCGGTACATCTTTGGTTACGACTGCGCCAGCCCCAACTATGCTCCCAGTGCCAACTCTTACCCCATCTAAAATCACTGCTCCAATCCCAATCAAGCTACCACGTTCAATGTAGGCAGAATGTACCACAGCCCGATGCCCTACGGTAACATGGTCTTCTAAGATTGTGGGCTTACCCGGATCACCGTGTAGAATTGCTCCATCTTGAATGTTTGTGCATTCGCCGATTTCAATACGTTCCACATCTCCCCTAATGACTGCTCCATACCAAATGCTAACCCCGGCGGCTATATTCACTAAACCGATCACAACAGCGTTAGGTGCAACGAAAGCAGCTTGAGAAATATCAGGAGAAGACCAATAGGAAGTGTTAGACACGATAGAATATGAATATGGTACTCAGGAACACTGGACAAATTCCAACTTTAGAGACTGGTTGCAAAACCAGAATATCACGGCTTCGAGCCTGTTCGCTGAGGCAGCAGTCAGTAGATACCCTTATCATGTGGCGCAGAAGCGTAACAAAAACCAACGTCACTGGTGAAGACAAAACCATTCTTCTTATACGCACTTCATGATGAATCCAGGCTTGCAGTACCCTATATTTGGTCCCGACATCCAGTGTCCCCACTGCCGACAGACAATTCCGGCACTGACACTAACAGATACCTATCTGTGTCCTCGTCATGGCGCCTTTGAAGCCAACCCAAAAACAGAAGAGTTGATTCATTTGCAATCAGGGCGTCATTGGCGCAGGTGGGACGGAGAATGGTATCGGCAACATACCCATCCCGATGGCATTCGATTTGAAATTCACGAAGCCCTAGACAAATTATATACACAAGGTTATCGAGCAACACGGGTGATTATCGCTCGCCGCTATCAGGAGTTGATGAGTGGGTATTTAGAACGCAGCACTCCTTGGCGGGGAGGACAATCTGAAGGAACTTCAGCGCGACTCTATGGTTTGCCAGTAGAGTTTAGCCCTGATTCCACAGACGAACCCTGTTGGGAAGTAATTAATTTTGATTTGGAAAAAGAACCTGGTGTGCCTGTGCGCTACCCTTATTTTAGATTATTTGAATAATAGTTATTAGTCATTGGTCATTGGTCATTGGTCAATCATTGCTAGTTAGTGGTTGCTACTTGCTAGTTGGCGATTGTTGGTTATTCCAATACCCAATGCCCAATGCCCAATGCCCAATGACAAAATTATGCACCACGCTTCTATTCGTACCGCTAATATTTATCAAGCGATCGCCTTCTACGAACAACTGGGGTTTACAGTTTGTGAACGCTTCACCACGGGTTATACCCTTGCTTGTTGGATGGAAGGATTAAGCGGCAGAATAGAGCTGATTCAAATACCCGAACCAAAACCAGCACCAGATGCATTTACTGACGAACATTATGTCGGTTACTATCACTTGTCTTTTGATCTGACTGAACTCACAACCGATTTACCTAGCTACTTGGCAAAATTAAAAGAATCTTTTGCTGTGGCTGCACAAAATCAACCAGAATCTTTACAACCACTAAAGGTTTTATTAGAACCAACACAACAGCAAATAGGCGATCGCATTTATGAAGTCGCTTTTATCGCCGATGCTGACGGCTTACCCTTGGAATTAATTCGAGTTTTAGCAACATTGGGGGATCGGGGATAAGGGATCGGGAATCGGGGATCGGGATAAGACACGGTGATAAGGGAAAGTAGGAGATGCGGTGAAGCGGAGAAACAATCAACAGGTCTCCTGATCCCTGATTCCTGATCCCCGCTCCCCGCTCCCCAATCCCCAATCCCCGCTCCCCAATCCCCAATCCCTTTCCCAAAAATTCAATCCTCAGCTAGTTGTCATTTTATTGCTTTCTCTGTAGAATATTCTTTTTCTGTAGTGTTGCTGAGGTAACAAAATCCCCGGCAGTAATACACTATAGTCATAGAAAAATGCTGTAATTTAATTTACAGAGAAATCAAGCAAATACATGTCTGTGTTTAAAAAGTTGCATAGATATCGTTTATCAATTATTGTGTTAACTCTCTGGTTAATTGCGGTTTTGCTACTTAGTGATGGATCAGCGACCAGTCACACTAACGCAATTTCTAGTATAGTAAAAATACATAAAGAAAAAGCATTAAAAAAAACAAGCAAAACTTACGTGACAGAGAATGTTGACCAGACAGTACTGGAAAATGGTCTGATTGTACTGACCAAGGAAGTTCATTCAGCACCAGTAGTGTCTGTACAGGTATGGTATGAGGTTGGTTCTCGCAACGAACAAGCAGGTGTAAATGGTATCGCTCACCAATTAGAACACATGATGTTCAAAGGCACAAAAGACCGTCCGGTTCAATTTGGGCGTTTGTTTAGTGCTTTAGGTAGCGACTCCAACGCTTTCACTAGTTATGATCAGACTGCATATTATGGCACCGCAGAACGTAATAAGCTCAACGCCCTGCTGATGCTAGAAGCAGACAGAATGGAAAATTCTCTGATTGATGCAGAGAAATTAGCAAGTGAAAAGCGGGTGGTAATTTCTGAGTTACAAGGTTACGAAAATAGCCCAGAGTATCGCTTGAATCGTGCGGTGTTACAAAAAGTATTTCCTGAACATCCTTATGGCTTACCTGTGGGTGGTACTAAGGCTGATGTTGAGAAATTTCAAGTTAAACAGGTACAAGAATACTACCGTAAATTCTACAGACCCGACAATGCTGTCTTGGTAATTGTCGGTGATTTTGATACAGCGAAGACTCTCAAAGTTGTTAAAGATGTATTTGGGAAAATCCAGAAAAGTCAAGAGTCAAGTGTCAACAGTACAGACGCGATTAATCGCGTCTGTACAAGAGTCAAGTGTCAAGAAGCGATAGTCAATAGTCAAAAAGCTTCTCACTCTCCCATTGTCTTGCGCGAACCGGGAGCAAATGCATTATTACAAGCAATATATCCTTTACCAGATGCGAATCATCCTGATATCCCAGCATTAGATGTGATGGATTACATCTTGACAGAGGGACGAAATTCTCGCCTGGATCAGGCATTGGTAGAATCTGGGATGGCAACTGATGTCACAGGTTCTATTGTAAGTTTGCGGGAAGCTGGTTGGTATGAATTATCTGTGACTGCTACACCTGGTGAAGACTTGAAAAAAATTGATGCAGTCATGCAAAAGGCGATCGCAACTCTGGCTTCACAGCAAGCAAAAGTAGAAGAGGTGAATCGCGCCAAAGCACAGTTAGAAGCTGCTGTAGTTTTGAATAACCGTGATATTACTAGTCAAGCAATGCAACTAGGTAACGATCAAACTACAGCTGGTGATTATCACTATACAGATCACTATCTAGCAGCAGTCCGTCGGGTAACTGCTACGGATGTGCAGCGTGTTGCAAATAAATACTTAAAACCAAAAGTACGCTCATTTGGCATTTTTGAACCAACTCAAATCCAGGCTTCACAAAAGAGTGATGGAAAATCACATTCCACACTCATAAACGAAAATTTCTCAGATAATACATCTAAAGTAGCTACAGAGGTGATGAAATATTTACCACCTGTAGATTTGACAACACATCCCACTAACCTGACTTTACCAGAGCAATTCAAATTATCTAATGGCATTGAGGTGTTGTTGTTACCAGACAACAGTACTCCAACAGTAACTTTAAGCGGTTATATTAAAGCTGGTAATGAATTTGACCCAGAAGATAAAGTCGGACTAGCATCTCTTGTTGCAGAGAACTTGATGAACGGGACTAAAACTAGAGATGTGTTGACGATCGCTAAAACTTTAGATGAACGCGGCGCTAGTTTAGATTTTGAATCTTATCGTGAAGGAACAGAAATTCAAGGTAGCGCCTTGGCAGGAGACTTGCCTGTTGTCCTGCATATTGTAGCAGATGTGGTCAAAAATCCGACTTTTCCAGGTAAAGAATTAGAACTAACTCGACAACAAGCTTTAACAGACCTGAAGGAAGAATTAGACGACCCTACAGAAGTTGCTAAAAGAACATTTGTGCAATCTGTGTATCCAAAAACCCATCCACTACACAAATTTGCGACACCAAAAAGTTTGCAGCGCATTCGCCGACAAGATTTAATTGCTTTTAAAACACAGCACTACCGTCCAGATACAACAGTGCTAACACTCGTAGGAGATTTTGATCCGAATAATGTGCGATCGCTCATTGAAGCTGAATTTGGTAACTGGAAAGTTAGTGGTCAAGCTCCAAAAATAGAATATCCTGTAGTACCAATACCAAACAACATTGTGCGTCTCAATCCAGTATTGCCAGGTAAAACCCAAGCTGTTACTTACATGGGTAACACAGGGATTAACCGCAAAGACCAGCGATATTACGCAGCTTTAGTGTTAAATCATATATTGGGTGGTGATACTTTATCTAGTAGGCTGGGGGCAGAAATACGCGATCGCCAAGGTCTGACTTACGGAATTTATAGCACCTTCCAAGTAGGGCAAAACATTGGTATATTTTTGATTGAAATGCAAACAGCACCTGAAGATACCACTCGTGCGATCAACAGTACCCGCCGACTACTAGAAGAAATTCATCAGCAAGGTGTTACCTCTGATGAATTGGAAACAGCAAAGCGCACCTTGATCAGTAACTACAATGTTTCCCTTGCCAACCCAGATGAATTGTCATACAAAATTTTGATGAACAAGGTGTACGGATTGGATAAAAAAGAATTGCACTCTTTTGTAAATCAAATCGCATCAGTCACCCTTGAGCAAGTAAATCAAGCAGGTCGTGAGTTACTCCATCCAGATAAAATTGTTGTTGTGACTGCTGGACCAACGGTAGTAGCAGATAGTCATTAGTCATTGGTCATTGGTCATTGGTCATTGGTCATTGGTCATTGGTTAATATTTACTACTTGTTACAAAGGACAAATTACTAATGACAAAAAAATTCCTAGAAGTGTTACAACGTATAGGCGTTGTAATTGTAATCCTACTAAGTTTCACAATCTTCATCGCTACTCCAGTGAAAGCAGCAAGCTTATCTGGAGATTTACTGAAGCAGCCGCCTACAGAAATTACAGTTAGCCTCGGTAATTCTGCCAATGAGCTGAAGTATGAGCCAAATCATTTAGAATTAGTAGCTGGTAAACGGTACAAACTTAAGCTGACCAATCCTAGCAATCAAAAGCATTACTTTACTGCCAAGGATTTTGCTGATGGGATTTGGACACAAAAAGTCGAAGCTGGTAAAGTGGAAGTGAAAGGGGCCATCCATGAAATTGAACTCAAGCCAGGTGCTGAAGCTGATTGGGTATTTGTACCACTTAAGCCTGGTAAGTATGGCTTACATTGTCCCATCCCAGGACATACTGAAGCTGGGATGACAGGAGATATTGTAATTCAGTGAACAGTTATCAGTAGGACTTACGCAGACTCTACGAATTCTTGGCGTTCTACCTTACGGTAGACACGTAGACGGACGAAGTCCGGCTTCTCGTAGAGTAGTGGCTTCCGCAGGTAGCCGCTTGCGCGTCTACGATAAATTAAGCTTTTTGGCAACTTTTGCGTAAGTCCTGATTAGTTATCACTGGAGAACTCAGAAAGAAATCAGAACTTGACACTCTCCGCCCTATAAGTGCGGAGGTTCTTGCTTCATCCGTCCTCCCTAGAAACCCGAATACAAAGTATTCAAATCTCCCCGTTTGGATACGTCCACAAGCACACACGGACTGCCCGACCGCGTTTGAAACGATTTCTTAAATTTTTCTTTGACTCCCACATTTATACAAGATTTAGG
>NZ_JBHFLM010000013.1:0-3908 GCF_041928655.1 Pelatocladus sp. BLCC-F211
TTTCGCATTATCTCTATGTATTACTTAAATAAAAAGCAATTATCAAGCTATTTTCATCTATCAATTTCTGGATTAAACTTGCATTAATTTGGGGTGATAAATATAACAATGATGATGAAACGCAATAAACGGAATGTACTACCATCTACCAGCTACAAACACGTAATATTAAGAGTTGCTGATATTGGTAACACAGAATTCTTTAGCCTGCAAGTAAGGAATCCTAAATGTAATTACCGAGATTGACAATATATTACGATACAAGCTGACTACGTAAATAGCGGACTCTGTTGGCGATCACACCCATTGCATCTAACAGTTCATCTTCGTCAGCATTTTGAATAATCTCTACAAGCGACTGCCTATAAGATGATGGTGACTGCTTTTGATTGGACACCAATTTAAAAAAGTGTTGTCTAGAACCAGGCGCAAGGTTATCTACACCGTCCAACAGTCTTGAAAGAACGGTGGTACTCACATCACGCTTGCCTCGACGAAATTCGCTGATGTGATTCTCGGAAACTCCTGTCAATTTTGATAACTCTTTTGCACTAATCCTATAGAACCTTATCGTCGCATCAAACGACGTTGATAGAGGTGACACAGGTAATGAATCCGCCAAGTCAGAATTGTTAACTTTCATTACATAATTAGCTTATGTGCTAACAGGGTGGTAAATTTATACAGCGATAGGCTAACTATAAAAATTTTAGACCCTTTAAGTCAATGTTAAACCAACATCGACTGATGGAGTTAGCCAAAACACAGGCTGAGGCTAATCACAACTATATCATCGGCTTGTTGATTTTACCTTTGATGGTGCATCTAATATCGCTTTCAAATATATGGCGATAGAACAATAGATTATCAACAAAAGCCGACACAGCATCTTTTTAGCAGTGAGAAAGCTATTTTGATGTGGGTTGTGAGTAGGCAAAAATAAACCCCTATCTGGCTGGATGGGGTAGGAATTCGTAATTTTTATTTTTCTTACGAGGTACATTATGACGCAAAACGGCGTAAAAATTCAAGGAAAATTTTACCCCCTCCAGCACGAAGAATGGCTAAGAGCCTGCCGAGAATTAACGCCAGCACAGCGAGACGTGCTGTACTACATCCGCACCATTGACCCTTATAACCAGGGAATTGAAATTAATTGCGCCGAAATAGCTCGTCTGGTGTCAAAGCCAAGACGCAAGCTCAAAAAGGAAACTGTAAGCCACACTATCAAAGAACTTATTGCTCTTGGTTTCTTGAGCGATGAAATTGCTGTAACCTCCCTGGAGGTACAGCCATGATGGGAAAATTTTACCCCCTGACTCCTGAAATGTCTCAAAAACTTAGAAAGTCCAAACTAACAAAGCACGAAATGGCGTTATGGCTTTACCTAATTGAAAAAGATCCTTTTGGCGATCGCTACTGGCAGCTGCCCTCAACGTTAGAAATCACCACAGAACTTGAGATGAGTAAAGCCTCATATTTCCGCGCTAGGGCTAGGTTACAAGAACTTGAGTTATTTGACTTTCAAGAGCAAAGAGTTGATTGCAGAAATTTAACTGGAGTCTCAAAAATGAGACTAGAGTCTCAAAAATGCGACTCACAGTCTCAAAAAAGAGAAAATCAAGCTTCAAAACCCGCTTCAGACAACGATTCCAGCACTCCTCAGATAGATCAGACTTATTCAGACTTTATAAAGACTCTCTCAGAAGAGGAGCGAGCGAATTTTTTAAATTTCTGTCAGGAAAAAATAAAGAACCTCAGCCAGGAAGTAAACGACATTGAGGCGTGGTTAGCACACCAAAACAAAGCCGGACAAAACAGGTGGGAGGTTTATTACGAAAAATATCTAGCTTCAAAACAAACACAAGCCAAAAAAGCTGCAACCAACAATGCTTTAGATGAATTTCGCCGAGAACTCGAAGAACGACAACAACAGGCCCAGAGAGCTTGGGAAGAGTCACAAAACAAAAACTGGGATGAAACTATAGGAGGTGCGACGTGATTGATAAACTGCCTCCCCAAAATGTCGAGGTTGAAGAAGCGATTTTAGGCGGAATCATGCTCGACCCAGAAGCGATGAGTAGGATAAGCGATCGCCTAATTCCCGAAGCGTTTTATATCGACTCCCATAAAGATATTTATCAAGCCGCGCAGCGCCTTCATTGGTCTGGTAAACCCACGGATTTGCTCTCGGTGACAAATTGGCTGGCTAACTACGATTTACTGACACGCATTGGTGGCAGAAATAAACTTGCCTCGCTTGTAGACCGCACAGTTTCAGCTATTAACATCGATGCTTTGGCTGAATTGGTGATGGACAAGTACACACGTAGGCAGTTGATTAAAGCGGGTAACGAAATTGTGCAGCTGGGCTATGAAGCCGAAACTGAGTTGCCAATTATACTTGACCAGTCAGAACAAAAAGTTTTTCGACTGTCGCAACAGCAGTTTTCCACCAACACCGAACATAACAGTACAATCACAGCTGCGGCGTATAGCGATTTAGAACAAATTAACCCAATTTATCCAACTGGAATTCACCAATTAGACGAACTCATTGTGGGGTTTGAAGGGGGGACACTGACCCTGGTTGCAGGTCGCCCATCAATGGGGAAAAGCGCCATTGCCATGTGTCTGGCGCAGCGAATTATGTTACTGCACAATCTCCCGGTGGTTTTCTTCTCGTTGGAGATGACCAAAAAGCAGCTTGAGTACAGGCTGTGGAGTTTGATTAGTGTCACCAACGAGTATCGACACCTAGATATCACACCCTTGAGGGGCGATCGCATCCGTAGGCATCGGGCTGGACTTGCACCCCTAATGGATTGGGAATTTGCCAGCATCGCCAAAATAGTTGGTATTGCCTCCGAACTGCCCTTGTACATAAATGACTCAAGAGGCATTACTGTTTCTGGTATTGCTTCAGAATGTCGCCAAATTAAGGCGCGTGAAGGGAAATTGGGCTTAGTTGTAGTTGATTACCTGCAAATGATGGCAGAAGACTCTGGAGGCAATCGTAGCTATGAACTAGGGGATGTAGCCAGGGGACTTTACAAAATGGCAGGGGAATTAGATGTACCTGTGCTGGCACTATCGCAAATTTCTAGGGCAGTTGAGGGCAGACAAATTAAACGCCCGATGATGAGTGACTTAAGTCAATCGGGAATCTTAGAAATGGTGGCAGACAATATTATTCTTGCCTACCGCGACGAATACTATAACCCCGATACTACAGAGCAAGGAATTTTAGAACTAATCGTGGCTAAGGCACGGCACGGTGATACGGGTACTGCGGCGGTGTTGTTTGACAAGTCCTACGGCATTATTAAAAACCTGGAGTGAGGGGGCAAGATGACTGTTAGCGCTTTGGTAAAAAGTCCCGGTGGCAGCTACAAAGTAGGCTCCCTCGATGATTCCTCCTTCAAAGTGGGCGTAGCTTGCTTCTCCGTAGGAGATCGCGTTGTCATTCAGCCAGACAATCTCAGTCAAAGGCGGCAATATCTAGCTAATGCCACAGGTGAAATTAAAGCTATCAAGGGCAACAAAGCATCTGTATTGCTCGATGAGCCAGCCAACAAGGCTTATAAACCGCATACTGTAAGGATTGACCTATGCTCACTCATCTGGATCTCTTCGCGGGAATCGGAGGATTTTCGCTTGCAGCAGCAACAGTTGGAGGAATTAGGACAACTCAATTTGTTGAACTTGATTCAGATGCCCAACTCGTCCTGCGATCGCGCTTCCCAGGAATCCCCATCCACTCAGATATCAGAGACTTTTCCCCCAGAACTGGAGAATATGAGTTGTTTACTCTGGGATTTCCCTGCACCGGAACCAGCATTGCAGGTAACGGAACCGGACTCAAGCACCCAGAGTCAAGCTTGTGGCTCGAAGCATTGCGGTGCATC
>NZ_JBHFLM010000130.1:0-28392 GCF_041928655.1 Pelatocladus sp. BLCC-F211
GCTTCAACACGCCGATGATTATTCCTACTGGGATTGCTCAATTCTATCAAATTAGAGACTGCGGCTCAAGCCGCAATGTCGCTTTTCCGCCCCTGGCTAAAGCCGAGGGGCTACCAAGCTCCCGGAAACTTTACGTGTGTCAAAAGTTTCTTAAGGGTAATCACCGACACGAAACCTGATGACATGATTTATTGAAGCAAATTATTCGGAACCTGATCAGGAACAACCCATAAATAAAGAGTTGTACCTTGTACCTCCAGCGTCTTCTTTGGTTTCCACTCACCCATATCAAAGGCATGGGAAACAATACGAGTACCTGGTTTGAGTTCTTGTAAGAGTTTGGGTCGGAGTTTCAAATTGACATCAGGTAATAGGTATAATGTTACTACCGTTGCGCCATCAAAGTTAGTTTGGAATAAATCTTGTTGCTGGAATGTAACGCGATCGCTCACTCCTGCTTTTTGGGCATTGGCTTTGCTTTCCTGCACAAGTTCGGGATTGATTTCCACACCTACGGCACGACTAACACCGTATTTCTGGGCGGCGGTGATGGGAATACGTCCGTCTCCACTACCAAGATCGTAAACTACATCATTTTTTGTGACTTGTGCCAATTGCAACATAGCATTAACTACTTCTGGTGAAGTTGGCACATAAGGTACATCAGCTTGTGGAGTTTCTGGAAGTTGAGTAGGTATAGCTGGTGTTTGTGCATCTGCTTCCAAGTTACGCTGCTGATTCGTACATCCAGCCACACTCAAACTCACAGCACTAATTCCAGTCACAAGCAAAATTAACATTCGTCGTAATTGCATGATTTTTCTCCTTTGACTGATAGAGTTGAGTGTTAGTAGTTAGTGGTTATTCCCGATCCCCATTGCCCCTTATCCCCAATCCCCAATCCCCGATCGCTTCACTTATTCCTCAAGAGGTGATGATCCAAGTAAAATAACGGGATTGCACAAATCACTGCTACGACACCAACTATTGCTCCTACTCCCGTATAAGCCAAACTGGAGTAGAGTAAATAGCCACAGACAAGACAAAATAGCAAAGGCAACCAAGGATAAAGCGGGACTTGAAACGGGCGGTTAATATGAGGTTCTTGTCTCCGCAATATAAACAGCGATATGCCCGAAAGTAGGAAGAAAAACCAGAATACAGGGGCTGTGTAGTCTACCATGGTTTCAAAGCCATTGCGAGTGATACTACCTAGCCCCACCAAAGCTAAGGAAATCGCACCCTGCAACAGAAAAGCCATCTTGGGAGTACTTTTGTGATAGTGCCAACTTCTCATAAATCGAAACAGTGAAAAATCCTGCCCCAAGGCGTAGTTGCTACGTGCGCCAGTTAAAATAGTGGCGTTGATTGCCCCTAAAGCAGAAACTGCAACCAACAGACTGAGAAATAATGCTCCCCCTTCACCTAAAGCCTGACGCATCAAAGCAGCTGCGACTGCTTGTGACTGAGCCATTTCCACCAATCCCAATCCCCGCAGGTAAGCTAGATTGATCAACAGGTAAATAGCGGTGATAATGCCAATACTCCAGAGTAAAGAACGAACTATGTTACGTTGTTTATCTTTGATTTCTGCCGAGATGTAAACCGCCTCATTCCATCCACCATAGGATAGTAAGACAAACACCATTGCTAGTCCCCAAGTACCTTCAGAACTGGAGGTAGTAGGAGGGGTGACGGGAGTAGGGGGGGTTGCAAAGGACAGTCCAATAATCACCACTAGCAGCAAGCCAAGGACTTTTGCCAGCGTTAGTAAGTTTTGTGTCCATTTACCTTGCTGCAAACCAAAAATATTTAATGCTGTTAATACAGCGATCGCACTCGCTGCATAAATAGAAGCGGAAAAGGCTCCGAGTGGCAAAATTTGGGAGATATAATCACCAAAAACAAATGCCAAAAGTGCAATAGAGCCTGTTTGAATGACAATCATCCGCGCCCAAGCAAATAAGAAGGCGACTTTTTTCCCAAAGGCGCGTTTGAGGTAATGGTAATTACCTCCCACATGGGGATAAGTCGTCGCTAATTCGGCGTAACACAAAGCCCCAATTAAAGATACTGCACCTCCTGTTAACCACAACAGTAGTACCGCAACATTACTACCTGCATTAGCCGCAACCAAAGCAGGACTTTCAAAAATACCAGCCCCAATAACAATACCGACAATGAGGGCTACAGTATCAACAAAGGCTAGTGAAGACTTCGGTGCTGTGACTTCCGTTGTCCCTGTCTGCTTTGATAAGGCATAGTTTTCACGTTTCATATTGATAGAGAAAGGGAAAAGGTAGAAGGCGTAAGTGTTCAGAACTTGTCCTGCTTACGCTCTAACTTGGTTCCATATGTGATAGTACGGTGAACTTTATGGTAAAGAGGGAGTACTGACTTATTTCCCTATCTCTAGAGTTAAAGATAAATATGACTTAAAAATGACAGCGGGAAGTTGACAAAAACGGATGAGCTTGAATATAACTAATTAGTACAAAAATACTACTACCTCACCTCAAGGATTCAACTTTCGTTTATTGGCTTCGAGCAAAAACAGGAAGTTGGTCAAAAGCGTTTTTATGAACAAAGGTTGCAATCTTTAGAACAAACAATTACTAATCAGGAAACACGTATTCAAAACCTGTCTAAACAACTAGAATCAGCCTTAAAGCAAGTTCAAGATTTAGCAGTGAAAGCGATTGAAGGATCTGCAAGTATGAATTCTTATCAAGCAATCAAAGAAATAGCTTTAGAACAGGCTAAAAGTCAAGTCAAGAATAAATAAATTTTGTCATTTCAAGTCCCGTAACGCATCACTTATATAGGTGCGTTACGTTTGATGATCATACACATTTGCAATTCAGTATTTATTTAATAACAAGAAAAAATCTCTCATCCTTTGCTTTCTTTGTTAGTATTAGTTTTAGGAGTAACGCTACGCTCTGTTCTTTTCGGTCTGTCTTGAACGGGCGGTTGAGGTCGATTTGGTTTTTTCGTAGCCATAATTTTTACCCTTAAGTTTAGTTCCTAAAATTAACAACACAACTGTTAATTTCACTTCCGGAAAATATTTCAATGCATGACAAAACTCTCTCAATATGAAAATAGAGACGCTTACTGTGCGTCTCTACAAGAGAGGAAACCCATTATGAAAATTGAAAAACTCAAAATTAAAAATAAAAATCTGTAATGAAAAAGCAAATCATTTGTCAGGAAAGTCACAAGTAATCTGCTTCACCTGAGCATTTAATTTATTTAGATATAATCAAGCTGCTTTTGGTTTAAAGTTATTGTTTTGGGCTTTAGGTTTATTGCTACCAGATTCGGTTCTAGGTTTATTTGTGACAGGAGGTTTTTGGCGACTCATAATAATTAGGTAACTTTTTAACTGTCTACAAAATGAACTACACCGTAGAAAATTTGGAATCCGGAAAATAAAAAAAATAACCGACCTGATAGTCAGTTAAAAAATATTAAGTTGAAAATAAGTATTAGGCAAATGCCGAAAAACCCAAATCGGGAGGAATATCTTGAATACGTCCAGAACCAACTGCTCGAACGGCTTCTGAGACAGAGATATCACCAGTGTACAAGGCACGACCAACAATTACACCTGTTACACCTTGGGGTTCTAACGCTAACAGACTGAGCAAATCTGTGATCGAACTAACCCCACCAGAAGCAATTACAGGAATACTGATTGCAGCAGCTAGTTCACGTAAAGCGTCTAAATTCGGCCCTGTGAGAGTACCATCACGATGGATGTCTGTGTAAATTACCGCAGCTGCTCCTAATTCTTGCATTTGTACAGCAAGTTGCGTGGCGAGTACTTCTGAAGTTTCTAACCAACCACGAGTTGCTACCTTGCCATTACGAGCATCTATACCGATAATTATTTTTTCGGGAAATTCTTGGCAAAGTTGTTGCACTAACTGCGGTTGTTCTACAGCCACAGTTCCCAAGATTGCCCATTGTACACCCAAATTAAATAACTGCTGTACGCTTTCTCGTGTCCGCAAGCCTCCACCGACTTCAATCGGTACAGATACAGCTTGAGCGATCGCTTCTATTGCATCTAAGTTTACTAACTTACCGACTTTTGCGCCATCCAAATCAACCAAATGTAACCTAGTTGCGCCCTGTTCTATCCATTGTTTAGCAACATCAACAGGATTTTCGCTGAAAACTTGTGAGCGATCGTAATCTCCTTGATAAAGTCGCACACAACGACCTTCTAGTAAATCTATCGCTGGAATAACTTCCATGATTACCCTCAAATTTGTTTGTTGTTGGTTGTTGGTAGTTAGTGGTCATTTGTCATTTGTCATTGGTCATTTGTCATTAAGCATGAATCAGTTAACAGTTTAATTTGATAACTGATAACTGATAACTGATAACTGATAAGTCTCCCTTCTCCTACTGTTTCGTCCCTTTGATCACTGCTTGGCGAAAGCCCAACACAATCAAGATATTAGCAAGGGTTAAAAAAGATTCTGCACTTCCATGCAACCAATCAACATTTGCCAAAGATTGATTGTAGTGCAGTTGAGCATAAATTCCTGCTGGGATAGTCACACCAACAAACACGAGGGTGCAGTAAAAACCATATAATGCCAAGCGTGGCATCTGCTTGACTCTGCTAATAAACCACAAGAAACCCAAGTAGGGAAACAGTGACAGGATAAATAGGGCTTCTTTTGAAATCATTGCTTTGATTCAATACTTTCTGTAGAAGTTACTTCAGTGACTACTTCGCTAGATTTAGCATTACGCCAAATCCACACAGCAGCCGCCCAAAGCGTAATATTACCAACTAAAGTCATGGTAGCTTGTAGTGTGACTAACCATTGTAGTGATTCCGCATTCTCAAAATAGTGCCAAGTGCAAGCACACATTGCACTCACTAAAGCTGGTAACATACCCAAAGATAATGTCCACCAAGCACGATTACCAGTTACTTCACCGTATTGCCAGATTAACCAAATGGCAACAATCCACTCGATAACGCTAGAAACGTGAATAATCCAGGTGGGAATAGAAAGAACGTGCATGTTAGTCAATGCTCAATGGTCAGTGGTAGAGACGCGATTAATCGCGTCTCTCTCTTGAAGCCATCATAATACTTGCTGTGACGACTAGAAGTGAAGTTACAGCTGGACAATTTTCTACCATATGTGCCTATTTGGATTACACCACAGTCTCTGTTATTTTGCTCAGACGAGAAGCTTAGGTTTTTGATGGGTATATGTGTAGCGATCGCCATCCTGACTTGAGAATACCAAAACTCTGTAGTGTCGGCATTTAAAATGCTACTTTAATATTCAGTGAATATGCTTAGTAAGTTCACAGCAATTTTAGTCTACAAATAAACCAGACCAACATTGCTTTGAGTAAAAACTTAAAGTTTTCCTATGAGTGATTTGTTAATTAAAACTGTATAAAAGTAATGATTCAGACAAACAAGCGCCACTCAAATTTACGTCACACAGATCAATATCATCCATATTGGTACAACTGATATCCGCATAACGCAAATCTGTTCTTGACAAAATAGCTTTAGCCATATTCGCTTTATACAGGTCTGCCTTACTCAAATTTGCACCTGTGAGATTTGTCTTACTCAAATTTGCACCCGCCAAATTTGCACCTGTTAGGTCAGCGTAGCGTAGATCCGCACCTTCCAGATTTGCATCACTAAGGTCAGCATAGCGCAAATCAGCTAGGCGCAGGTCTGCCCTAACTAATACAGCCTTGTGTAAATCTGCTTTTACAAGGTTTGACCGAATCAGACAGGCTTTGCTTAAATCAGCCCAAATTAATAAGGCTTCTCTTAAATCAGTTCTCCATAAAGTTGCTTCTACCAGATTTGCTTCATTTAAATTTGCTCCCCGCAAACAAGCTCCCGATAGATTCGCCCCACTCAAGTTACCCTGACCCAAGTTAATTCCAACTAAGCAAATCTCTTTCAAGTTAACGCGTTGCAAGCTCACTTGCAAAAAATGTCTATTACCCGCAGCGTAGCGTTCAAGAATATCATTAGTGTCCATACCACCAACACTTATGCATATTTGTTTTACTCTTTTGTAAATTTATGTAAATAAATATAACAAAAATTAGAAAAAAATCAAAGCTAAATCGCGAAAAGCATGAATGTGAAAGGATTGATGAATAGGTAAGTCGGTACAAATGTAGAGACTTGCCGTAGCAAAGCCATGCGCGACAGAGCTATTAGCACGTCTCTACTAGTTGGGGTCGTCATTACTGGTAAGAGTTTGCTGCATTTTTACTTTTCGTAACAAATTATGTTTACTCTCGCTGACTTACTTATGATCTCTTGTGGGGTCAATCCAAAATCTAAAATCTAAAATCCAAAATCGGATGACAGGCTCTCCTACTCCAGATAATCAACCTCCGTCTAATTCCAACAGACGCTTCTGGTTCCTGCTGTTAAGTCGTACTGGTATAACTCTAGGTGTGATTTTGCTAGTTGGAATTGCAGGAGGTGCTTGGTGGGCTTGGACGTTTATCAACAAGAAGTTAGTACCATTAGTAGAAACTAATCTTGAGCAATTACTTGGACGACCTGTACAAGTGGGAAAAGTCGAAGATTTTTCTTGGAATAGCTTGGGGTTTGGCTCATCATCAGTTCCTGCAACTGCCACCGATCCAGATAATCTTAAGATTAAAGCTATCCAAGTACAATTTAATCCTTGGCAAGTAATCCAAACCCGGACTTTAAAGCTAAATGTAACGTTAGTCCAGCCTGATATTTATATTGCACAGGATCAACAAGGTCGCTGGGTAACGACAACTATTAAGCCTAATGTAGAAGAACAGGCTGGTTTTATTCAAACCGAATTAGAAGGAATTCAATTTCAAGGTGGTGATGTAACTCTACAACCATTTTCTCAAACGAAAAAACCTAAAGCTGCTGTAGGATTTAATCAAGTCAACGGCTCGGCTCGCTTCTTAGAACGAAATCAACTAATTACCTTTAAAATCAACACTACACCCGTCAACGGGGGCGGTTTACAAATTATTGGCAATACACGCCCCAGTACAGGAAAAATTAACCTGAAGATTAATGGTGCTGATTTATTAGCATCTGACCTTTCTCGGTTAGTTGAGACGCCAGTAGATATACAAGCTGGTCGTGTGGATAGTGATTTAACAGTTCAGTTACAACCTAATCAGCCAGAAATCGCCCTGTTTGGAAGTGTGAGATTAGATCAAATCACTGCACAATTTGCGAACATTCCCACAAAAATTTCTCATACAACGGGTCAACTAAATTTCCAAAATCAACAGATTGCTCTCGAAAATCTGACTACGCTCTATGGCAGTGTACCAGTACAAGCTCAAGGGACAATCAATACTCAAACTGGGTATAACCTCACAGCACAGGTGAAGCCAGTCAACCTCAAGAATGTTTTAGACTCTTTGAATGCAAAATCGCCTGTACCCGTGGCTGGTATAGTGCAAGCAAATATTAAAGTGCAGGGTTCACTACAAAAACCCATCGCCACCGGAAATATTAATACAGTTCAAACTGCTCAAATTGACCGCCTCATTTTTAATCAAATTAGCACTAACTTACGGCTAACTCCGAATGAGCTAGTTCTTGCTGACATCCAAGCTACTCCCAATATTGGAGGGAAAATTACTGGTAGTGGTCGAGTTGCTTTAGGAAATCAAAATCAAGTAGCTTTTAACTTGCAAGGGCAAAATTTACCAGGAGATGCGATCGCCAAAACCTATGAAGCTGCACCCCAAATTCAAATTGGTAATCTAGCGGTAAATACGCAAATATCTGGTATTCCTAGTAACTTGCAAACAGTAGTCCAGGTACAAGCACCAGCTGCTACTTATCCGGCGAGATTAGAAGTTGCGATCGCCAGCAACAACTCTGGAGTGATTAGGCTACAAGATGCTGTTGCCAAAATCGCAGGGGGTACAATTACAGCTAAAGGACAGCTTGTACAAAAACGCTGGCAAGGTGTGGTTGATGCCAATAATATTCAACTTAGTAACTTTGCTCAAGTACCACCCCAGTATCGAGAGGGAGTTGTTAACGGTGAATTTAATCTAGCTGGGACTACTGATTCCTTCCAACTTGCTAATATTCAAGCTACAGGTCAGGCGAGACTAAATTTAGCAGAAAGTACTGTTAATCTCAGGGATATTCAGCTTAATAATGGTCGTTGGCAGACAATAGCAAATGCTTCCCGAATTCCACTGAGTCGTGTTGTTGAAAATATACAGGGTCAAATCGCTAGTGCTAATTTACGCCTGTCGGGAACAACTAATTCTTTCCAACTTGCAGATATTCAAGCTGCGGGACAGGCAAATGTAAATGTAGCATCAGGCACATTGAACTTAAATAATATTCGCCTCAATAATGGTCGCTGGCAAGCAGTTGCCAATGCTGACCAAATTCAACTTAATAATTTATCCCAAAATTTACGCGGTCAACTCAGTGGTCGAGTCGGCTTAACGGGAACTGTCGCATCATTTGGGCCATCCGCAATTCAAGCCAATGGAAATGTACGCCTGTCTCAAGGTTTAGCCCAACTCCAACAACCACTCACTGCTCAATTTCAATGGAATGGTGAACTGTTACGCATTATACAGGCAACTGCACCAGGTTTGAGGGCTGCGGGTACGGTGGCGATCGCATTTACAGACACAACTACACCACAAATCCAAAATTTCAACTTGGATGTATTAGCACAGAATTACAACTTGCAAACCCTGCCTTTTAATTTACCTGGAAATGTAGCGATCGCAGGTACACTTGATTTTGATGGCATAGTCACAGGCACTCCCAGCGCTCCCATAGCTTCTGGTAACATCCAATTAGAGAACTTTAAGGTTAATCAACTGGCATTTGATCCAGTATTAACTGGTCAGGTAAGTTATCAACCAGAACAAGGAACCCAACTGCAACTACGAGGTAAACAAGATCAAATCGCCTTGAACCTTGACCCTAACTATCGTCCCACTTCATTTTTAGTTCGACGTGATGGTACTGTTGCCACTGGTAGAAGTCAAGGAGACAATCTCTTAGTCAATCTGCGAGACCTTCCTTTATCTGTAGTACAAGGTTTTATTCCTAGCGGTGCGAGAAATTTTGGCCCTGTGGCTGGAAATGCTTCGGGTAACTTTGTCGTTAATTTAACCGAGTCTACCGTTGCGGGTAATGTGAATATCACTCAGCCGAAAATTGGTAGACTTACCGCCGATGAATTTCGTGGTCAGATTAGTTTTGCTGATGGTGTTTTCAGTTTATCAGAAGGCGAATTGCGCCAAGGTACAGGTCGTTACTTACTTAGTGGTAAATTGCCAACAACAGGTAATCAACCATTAAATTTTCAACTCAGCTTTGATCAAGCCAGAATCGAGAATATCTTATCAGCGCTGAATATCTATGATTTTTCAGACATTAGCACTGGTTTGCAACCTCCAAATTTAGCTGGTGCAGAAGCATTGACTACTGTCCCTGTTGGTCAACCGAATGCATCTTTGGCAACAAAATTAGAGTTGTATAAAAAAATCTCAGACCTAGTAGCACAACAAAAACAACAGCAACAGCAACAAGCACGAATACCTACCTTAGCAGAATTAAGCGGCCCAATTAACGGACAAATTCAAGTCACAGGCACTTTGCAATCAGGATTGGATACTAGCTTTAATCTGACAGGTTCTAACTGGGTTTGGGGTGATTACAAAATCAATGAAGTCATTGCTAATGGAACTTTTACAGATGGTGTTGTCAGGTTACAACCCCTACGGGTAAATTTAGATGGGTCACTCCTTGCTTTTAATGGACAGTTGAGTCAAGAACAACTATCTGGACAAGCGCGCATCGAAGCATTACCAGTAGCACTCATCAAGCCTTTTATCCGAGATTTACCTGTAGAAGTTACAGGTAATTTAAATGGGCTGGTGACTCTGGCAGGTAGTTTGAAAAATCCGACTGGGATTGGGGAAATAGCGCTGGTGAATGGAAGTATTAATAATCAATCTATTCAAACAGCACAAGTAAGTTTTAATTACAATAATGCTCGCTTAAATTTTGGTAGCAATATCTCAGTCACGGGAACAGGTACAGAACCAGTAGACATTGTAGGTAGCATTCCATTAAGCTTGCCTTTCGCCACAGTCAAACCAGATAGTGACCAAATTAACATCAATGCAAATGTCAGAAATGAAGGTTTAGCAATCTTAAATGCTTTGACTAACCAAGTAAATTGGGTTGGAGGTCAGGGAAATGTAGATATTCAAATTGGTGGTACGTTGCAGCAGCCCAACACTATTGGTATTGTGACGGTGAGAAATGCAACTTTGAAATCACCTAACCTCTCTCAACCATTGACAGATGTCACAGGAACAATTAGATTTGCAGGCGATCGCTTCAATGTTGAAGGTCTACAAGGAAAATATAGCC
This sequence comes from Pelatocladus sp. BLCC-F211, assembly GCF_041928655.1. Taxonomy (NCBI): domain Bacteria; kingdom Bacillati; phylum Cyanobacteriota; class Cyanophyceae; order Nostocales; family Hapalosiphonaceae; genus Pelatocladus; species Pelatocladus sp. BLCC-F211. The sequence goes on from NZ_JBHFLM010000130.1 coordinate 10,448, forward strand.
GGGGACAACTAACAGCAGCAGGAATTCTACCTATTTTTGCCACTCAAAACGCCCTACAGCAAGCAGAGACTAATCCTCTCACTGTTGTATTAGAAAACCTTAACCTGAATCTACCAGAATTGTATGCAGGAGGAGTAAGTGGGAATGTAGTAATTAGAGGCACAGCACAAAAGCCCCGATTAGCTGGAAATGTACGACTCCAAAACGGTCAGATATCTTTAAATCAGAATGCTGAAACTTCTCAAACCACAGGTGCAACACCCATAAATAATTCTGTAACAAATAGCGAGATATTTCTAGAAAAACCTGCTCTGACAATTACAAACACTCCCCCAAGCCAGTCACAAGAAACAGCCAATTCTTCAGCTTCTCCCAGTTCAAGACGCATCAATTTACCTGTAGAATTTGCAAATTTCCGTGTCATCCTCGATAACGACGTGCGCGTCATCCAAGAACCACTATTCAGTTTTGTCACAAAGGGAGATATTACCCTCAACGGAACTTTAGCTAATCCCCGTCCTCAAGGAGTGATCAATCTTAAACAAGGTCAAGTCAATTTATTTGTGACTCGATTTACCTTAGCGCGTGGTTATGACCAAACCGCCACATTTACTCCCAGACTAGGATTAGACCCAATTTTGAATGTGCGACTAGTCACATTAGTGCCGCAATATAACAGGAGTCGATTACCAACTACAACCACATCTAGCGAGATTAATGATTCTTCTCCCAACGCCTTGGGTACTTTCAACACCGTTCGCATCCAAGCCAGTGTCCAAGGCCCAGCCAGTAAATTATCTGAAAATTTACAACTGACTAGTGAACCTAGTCGGACAGAAGCAGAAATTGTTGCTTTATTGGGAGGTTCTTTTATCAACGTCTTTGGTCAACCTGATGCAACCAGCATCGGTATTGCTACTCTCACTAACTCTGAGATATTTGCAAACTTTCAAGGCAGAATTAGTCAACTTGCTGAGGCGATAGGTTTAAGAGAATTCCAGATTTTTCCCACCATCCAGCCTACTGCAAGCGGAGAAAGTTCAGTACTAAGTTTAGCAGCAGAGGCAGCAGTTGGTATTTCTAACGATATTTCTTTTTCAGTATCACGAGTTTTTTATGCCAATGAATCTTTCCGTTACAACTTGCTTTATGAACTCAGCGATCAACTAGTCATCAGAGGTTCGACAAATTTAACTGATGAAAGTCGAGCAGAAATTCAATACGAAACAAGATTTTAATGGTCATTGGTCATTGGTTATTTTACCTTTTTCTAGGCCCGAACTCTAAATGAAGAACTATTGCATCAGACCTAAGATTGATTTATTTCTAAAAAATATAGGTCACTAACCCAGGGCTAAAGCCACTGGGCTAAAGCGACTGAGTTTCCACACTTACCACGAGGTTTTATGAATACCGAAAATTCTGCTGACCTCAATCTAGACATAGAGGAAGCATCATCCTCAACTCTGACTGACGAACAGTATCGCCAAAAAATGCAGCGACGCAAGCAGGTGCAAGACCAACGCATAGCAAAGGCAATTCCAGACAAAGGCTTAATAATAGTTCACACTGGCAATGGTAAAGGAAAAACTACCGCAGCCTTGGGAATGATACTGCGATCGCTCGGTCATGGCTACAAAGTGGCGATCGTCCAATTCATCAAAGGTGCTTGGGAACCCTCAGAAAAAAAGGTTTTCAGCCTTTGGCCAGATCAATTAGAATTTCACGCTATGGGAGAAGGCTTTACCTGGGAAACCCAAGACCGCGATCGCGACCTTGAAAAAGCACAAACCGCTTGGCAAAAAGGATTAGAATACATCCGCAACCCAGAATTTAAGCTGGTGCTATTAGATGAAATAAATATTGCCATTAAACTTGGATATTTGCGTGTAGAAGAAATTTTGCTTGGTTTAGCACAAAAACCAATCGATAATCACATTATTCTTACAGGCAGAGGCGCACCCCTAGACTTGATCGAACGTGCTGATTTAGTCACAGAAATGACATTGGTAAAGCATCCTTTCCGTGACCAAGGTGTAAAAGCTCAACCAGGAATTGAATTTTAATGTCATTGGGGATCGGGGATTTTCCAGAGGAGACGATACGTGTAGACGTGCAAGCGGCTTCTCACAGAGTACGGGGATTGGGAAGAGACGCGGTAAATCAATCAAAAATATTCTCCGTGTCCCCACCTCCCCTTGTCTCCCTTGTCCCCAATCCCCAATCCCCTTTCCCCGATCAAAAACATCACTTTTGCCGGGAAATTTTTTGGCAAATACACAAAAACTACAAACATTTGTCCCAATTTTTGCCAAGATAATATTATTTCCCTAAAAGTCATTTGGCAAAAATGGGCATGAGTGAAAACAAAATAGAAGACTATGGCAAAGGATACCTAGTTCTGCTTTTGCCAATCTCGTTTTTAATAATTTTCCTAGTTGCAACCTGGCGAATTTGGCTGGCGTTAATATTTTTGGCGTTAGCTATTAACATCTGGCAGCGCTATCAGTGGCAAAAATGGTGTTTGCAAGTGAACCCGATGTTTAACCAGTTAATTCGGGAAAATCAAGGCAAAATTACCCCAATGGACTTGGCAATTAAGGGGAATTTTTCTGGAGAAACGGCAAAACGCTATTTGGATACAAAAGTAGCAGAATTTGCAGGCAGCGTTGTGAACTCTACAGAGGGTGGTAAAGTGTATTACTTTATCACTGCTGGTACTCTCGGTAGTATCTTTGATAGTAGCGAACCAGTGAAAGAACTTCCTCATCCAAAGGATAATAAAATGATGGAATCTTTACTGGCACCACCGCCTTCACAACCGCAGCAAGTAGAACCAGAAACTGAAACCCTACCACAGACACATCAGGAAGAAGTTAAACAACCATTAGAACAACAATTAGTTTTCGGTTCTCTAATTCAATCGGAACTAGCGAAGCGTCTCAACGTGTATTCTAGTACTGTATACAAAAGAAGAGATGATCCAAACTTTCCTGAGTGGAGTCGTAGCAAAGATCCAGATGGTATTGCTTGGAGTTTTTCACCAAAAACTAAGGAGTTTTTTCCTTTGGAAGAACAAAATAGCTAAAGGATGAAGGGTGAAATCAGTGTAGACGCGTAGCGGCTTGCCGCAGTCTACAATCAACAGTTAACAACTTGCACTGATCGATAACTGATCACTAAATTTTCCTTCTTTGCTTCTGACAATACTTCAATTGCTACTCTTTGCTTCCAAACCAACTGCTTGGGAGATAGAATTTAATCCTGTTTGTTCTAACTTAGCAAGCAACCCTTCGAGAATACTACGTATCATCAATGGGCCAGAATATATCCAGCCTGTATAGACTTGGATGAGACAAGCACCAGCAGTAATTTTCTCCCAGGCGTCTTCTGGGGTAAAAATACCACCAACGCCGATGATTGGTATTTTCCCTTGAGTTTGCTGCCAAATAAACCGAATAATCTCTGTGGAGCGATCGCGCACTGGCGCACCACTAATTCCACCCGCTTCTTCTTGTGGTGATTTGCCTGTTTTGGCAATCACCTGTGTTTTAAGCCCATCACGGCGAATGGTGGTGTTAGTAGCAATGATTCCCGCCAATTGATAAGTTTGAGCTAGGGAAATAATGTCAGCGATCGCTTCCCACTCTAAATCCGGCGCTATCTTGACAAATATCGGCTTTTGTGTATTGTTATCTGTTTGTAATGCTGCCAAAATTGAACTCAGCATCGTTGCATCTTGGAGCGATCGCAAACCTGGTGTATTGGGAGAAGACACATTCACTACAAAGTAATCTCCCAATTCTTTGAGTAGGCGAAAACTATTGAGATAATCTTGGGCAGCTTCCTCTAGTGGCGTCACCTTAGATTTGCCCAAATTTATTCCTATAGGTATGGTTGGAGCGAACTGCTGTTTACATTCTGCTAACCGCCTCGCCATAACAGCAGCCCCACTGTTATTAAAGCCCATGCGATTGAGAGCGGCTTTGTCTAAGGGTAAGCGAAATAAGCGGGGACGAGGATTACCCGGTTGAGCAACAAAAGTTACAGTTCCGATTTCTGCAAAACCAAAACCAAAACTTGACCAAATACTAGTAGCAACGCCATCTTTGTCAAACCCAGCAGCCAAACCTACGGGGTTGGGGAAATGTAGCTCAAACAGGGTTTGTTCGAGACGTTGATCAGTAACAGACAACGAATTTTGTAAGCGTTTGACGACCAAACTAGCAGGAGGGCGATCGCCATTGTTTGCTAGCCAGCTAAGACTGCGAATTGTTGAATAGTGCAGCCATTCCGGATCTGCATCGAGCAGATCGAAGAATAACGGACGAATTAAAGCTTGATAAATATCCAAATTTTGCTTGATTTTAAGTATAGTTATGGGTTGTTGTTTGCAACTCTAATCTGGGCATCTTATATATTAGCAAGCTATGTTTAACGGTAATCAGATGAGGCAGCAACAAAAATTTACAGCCGCCGAAGAACAAATCATTTCCTTGGGACGAGTTCTGCAAAGTCTCAGGGAAGAAGGTGATATTGATGGTCTGATTGCAACTACGATTTCTTATCTGCAAGAGCAGTTTGAATACAGTCTGATTTGGATTGCTCTGTATGATCGCCTCAATCATATATTGTTTGGTCAAGGTGGCGTCATCCCCGGTAGTAATACCAGTTGCTTAAAACAACGTGTAGTTCTCAATCCGGGGGATTTGTTAGAGCAAGTAGTAATTGAACAGCGCCCTTTGGGTGTAGCTGATTTACGAACTGAGACGCGGATTGAAGAATGGCAATCTTTAGCTCAAAAATTCAATATCCAAGGAACAATAGTAATTCCTATTTGCTATAAAAACTTCTGTTTGGGTTTAGTTTTACTCGGTTCTGAACGCTGGGGTTACTTGCTGGGTGGAGAAGCTAGAGCCAGACTGATGATGCTTGTAGGGGAATTGGGGGCTGAACTTTATGAAAGAGAAATTGATTTGCAGCACAAGCAAACTAAGCGCCTCGATGAACCATTACTAAAATTACTGGAAAATCTGCAAACTTTGAATCATTTAGAGCAAAGACTAGAAGCAGTTATAGAAGCAACTCATGCATTTGTTCTACCTAAGCGTACAAATATTTACTGGTTTAATAGGGAAGGCCATTTCTTTTGGCGGCGATTGATCAACAAAAGTAATAGTCGAAATTTTCTGCATGAGGAAGCCACAGCAAAAATTACAGTACACGAACTGAGTGATTTTTATCTTGCTTTGTCAGTCAATGAAATAGTTTGGATTGGCGAAGGACGCAGTTCATTAAAAAGCAATTTCACTGTGAAGTTGTTGCAACGTTTTGGAGTACGCAGTTTGTTAGCAGCTCCTATTATCTGGCAAAAAGATTTGCTGGGCTTTTTGACTGTGGAAAGTATTGAACCGCGAATTTGGACAGAAGCAGAAAAAAACTTTACCAAAAGTGCTGCTGGCTTAACTTCTCTTGTTGCTCCTTTGGAGGAGACAGAAAACACTATTACACAAATTCAAAACGATGCTTACCTGACTGGTCAAATTGCTCAAGGTATTTATAGTAATTATGAGATTCAAGAAATTTTAGATATTTGTGCAGCTAAAGTTTTGCAACGCTTGCTTGCAAGTCGCTTTTGGTTATTAAATTACGATTTTGACCAAAATAATTATCGATTTTTTTACCAACATCAACCCCATAATCGCCGTCCTCTAGTATCTAATTTAGAAGCTCTAAAAGATGTAGATTGGCAGCTTTTGTTACGTTCCACAGAGGCGGTAGCGATTGAGAATTTGGAAACAGATTTACGGTTTTTTAATTGGCATCCCTACTTATTAGAAAATGGAGTGCGATCGCTTGTAATTTGTAATTGTAATTTTGGTCAAGAACCCCAACTTTTGTTGGCAATTACTACAGAAAATCATCATAGTTGGACATCACTAGAAAAAGAATTAGTACAAGTTGTGGCTCAACAGCTTGGTGTAACTATCCGCCAATACCAGTTGCATCAAAAAACCGAGCAACAGCAGAAAATTTTGCAAAGCTTTCAGCAATCTCTGAGGATTATCGAACAATCCCAAGATTCCAAAACCCAAACCATCCTAAATTTAGAACGTGCAGCCCTCGAACAAATCGCTGCAATTCTCAATTGCTCACTGACGATATTACTATCTTGGCAACCGGGAGATCATGCGGCAAAAATCATACCTGGATTTATTGCCAACTCTGAATTTCAGATTGCGAGCGACATACTAATTCCACTTCAAACTGAAGCTTTGATTCAGTGGGCATTAATTACAGATGATATTTTAGCCATCACAGCTAACGATTTACCTGTTGAAACTCAAAATTGGTTAAATGGTGCTGGTATTGGTCAAATTTTAGTGATTGCATTACGCACCACTGTTGATTATCAACCTACAGGTGTGATGATCATTGCTGATCATTGGCAGCGTCGATGGTCTGAAGAAATTACATATACTATGAAAACTCTAGTTTGTCAACTAGCTTGGTCACGGCGATGGCTGCAAATCAGCCAAATGTTAGAGTCTCGGACAGAAGAATTGAGACAACTTAATTGGTACAAACATCGGCGTTTAGAAGATATTCAAAGAACCATGACCCAATTACTTAGGCAAATGGATGATTTGGGTATTCCTACCAACGAACTAACTCACATGCGCTACCAGCAATTAGTACGGCAATTAGATCACAGTACAGCCTCAATGACAGATTTGTTAAAACTAGAACTATGGCAGATGCAGATGAGTTGGGAAAGCGTACCTGTACCAAGTTTACTCAAGCGATCGCTCGAACGAGTTGATCATTTACTCAAACAACAAAAACTATGGGTAGGTGTACATGGTTTGGGAGAAAACGAAGGTGAAGAGTCATCCAAAAATTATTCGCTTTTACCTCACTCTTCCTTGGCGATCGCTGGTGACATAGTAAAGATAGAATTAATCCTCCATGAGTTACTAGTTTCTGCCTGTCACCGTTCCACAACACTTGGCAGAATAGACATTTGGTGTCGTCGCCTAGATGAAGATTTCCTTGAAATATCAATTACCGATAATGGTGAAATTGAATCACAGTTGCTAACAGAACTGCATCAAGATACACCCAAAGATATACTTGCTCCCTCCAGGCTTGAGCAACTACCCGGTTTACATTTAGTAATCTGCCAAAAACTCATACAGCAACTAGGTGGAGAATTGAATTTCTATCAATTACCAGATGGTCGCATAGTTAGCCGCTTACTATTACCGTTGGCACGTAGTAATTAGTGGACACGGAGGACATGGAGGACACAGAGAATATTTTTGATAGATTCTCCGTGTCTGCTGCTCTCCCTTGTCACCGCATCTTCTCTCGATCCCTGATCCCCTATTAGTATGTATCGAGAGAAAAATATAACTGGTTATACAGTAAATTTATATACAGAAACAAGACCGAATAATTGCTTTTATTGAGTCATTCAAAATCAGGGTTAAAAAAAAATTAATTACTGAATCAAGGTCTTAACCAAACTATTTCAGAATTGATGAATTTGCAATTCTAAATTCCGCATTCCGGATTCTAAAAGTCATCTACATCTGTAACAAACAGCTATAATTGATTTCCATCTCAAGTGGAATCGATTTTGAACTAGCACAGTAGAAATATGGGACGTAGCCGTTCTAAATCTGACTTGCCTACAAAAATTTGTCCGGTATGTCAGCGTCCGTTTACGTGGCGCAAAAAATGGGCAGATTGTTGGGATGAGGTGAAATACTGTTCAGAACGCTGTCGTCGTCGCCGTTCTACGGCTGAAGAGCAAAATAATGAATTGTAAAAATACTTAGATTCAAATTACACAAATCAAGGGGGATGAAGACACAGGTGCAACCTAAGTTAATTATTCATGGGGGGGCTGGTAGTTCTTTACATGGAAAAGGCGGAGTAGAAGCGGTACGTCATTCACTTCATAAAGTTATAGAAGAAGTGTATTCTCTTTTACTGTCTGGTGCAACTGCGAAAGAGGCAGTAGTGCGCGGGTGTCAATTGTTAGAAGATGACCCCCGTTTTAATGCGGGTACTGGTTCAGTACTGCAATCAGATGGTCAAATCCGCATGAGTGCTGCTTTGATGGATGGTACAACTCAAAGCTTTAGTGGTGTAATCAATGTTTCACGGGTGAAAAATCCCATCGATTTGGCAAAAGCTTTACAAAGTTCTCCAGACCGAGTGCTGTCTGATTATGGTGCAGCCGAGTTGGCGCGGGAATTACAAATTCCTAGCTATAACGCTTTAACTGATTTGCGCTTGCAAGAGTGGATTCAAGAACGCCAGCAAAATTTTAAAAGTACAATGGCTGGCGTAGTTGCAGAACCAGAACTAGTGGAAACCAGCAGCGCTCGCCGTGGCACAATTGGTGTTGTCGCTTTAGATACCAATGGTCAAATAGTAGTTGGTACTTCTACTGGTGGCAAAGGGTTTGAAAGGATTGGGCGTGTCAGTGATTCTGCTATGCCTGCTGGTAATTATGCAACCAAGTATGCTGGTGTTAGTTGCACTGGTATTGGAGAAGACATCATTGATGAATGCCTAGCAGCAAAGATAGTGGTGCGTGTTACCGATGGGATGTCACTAAAAGAAGCCATGAAGCGCTCATTTGCAGAAGCTTATGAGAATAAGCGGGATTTTGGAGCGATCGCCTTAGATGCAACTGGGGCGATCGCTTGGGGAAAAACTAGCCAAGCCCTACTCGCGGCTTTTCACGACGGCGAAAAAATAGGTGACACACTCGAACTTCCTGAAAGTACAGAAGTTGGGTGTATTGAGAATTAGGGATCGGGGATCGGGCAGTTATCAGTTATCAAATTAAACTGTTAACTGATAGCTGATAACTGCCAGCCCATTCTTATAACCTGATATTATCAACTTGGGTTTTTTGGTTGCTGGTTTTGGGCTGAACGTTTTTTTGACACCCAACCTGATTTTACCACTTGGCGCTCACGAGCAATTACTAAGCAATCATCAGGGACATCTTCTGTGATTGTGGAACCTGCTGCTACGTAAACATCATCTCCAAGAGTGATTGGTGCAATTAAGACAGTATTACAACCTGTGCCAGTGCGATCGCCTATTTTAGTTGGGTGTTTTTTCACACCGTCGTAATTGGCAGTAATAGTACCTGCACCAATATTGACTTGATTTCCAGTTGTGGTATCACCCAAGTAAGATAGGTGAGCAACATTAGTCTGTTCACCTAGTTTGGTATTTTTTAATTCCACAAAATTACCAACCCGACATTTAGCACCAACTTCTGCGTGTCCGCGTAGATGGGCATAAGGGCCGATGCGGCTACCAGCTTGGACAGTACTATCCGTCACTACTGAATACAGGACAGTGACATTTTCACTGATTTGGCTATTTTCAATCAAACTACCAGGCCCAATACGACAGCCCGTCTGAATTACCGTATTTCCACGTAAGTGAGTTTGTGGTTCAATAGTTACATCTGGTTGTAACTCTACAGTATCGTCAATGGTGGTGCTGGCAGGATCAATAATGGTAACACCTGCGACCATCCATTTTTCCTTAATACGCCTTTGCAAAATTTCGTAGGCAGACGCTAATTGTAGGCGATCATTAATCCCCAAAATTTCTTGGTAATCTTCTACATTTACCGCCATAACTGGAGAAACTTGAGTGACAGCATCAGTAAGATAATATTCTTTTTGAGCATTATTTGTTTGTAAGTGCGGCAATACTTTAGCCAAATCTTCCCAACGGAAACAGTACACACCCGCATTGATACAGCTATTTTGTCTTTGGGCGGGAGTACAATCCTTTTCTTCAACAATTTTCTGCACAATATTATCACCATCACAAAAAACACGTCCATAGCCTTTGGGATTGCTGAGGTACGCAGTTAAAATAGTGGCGGCGTTTTGTTTTTCTCGGTGTGTTTGTAGGAGATTTTGCAGAGTTTCGGTGCGTAGTAAAGGCACATCACCGTTAAGTATCAGTACATCGCCGCCATATCCCTCTAAGTAAGGAAGCAATTGCTGAATAGCATGACCTGTTCCTAGCTGTACACTCTGTTCTACAAACTCTAGATCGGGAATTGACAGCATCGCTGCTTTGACTTCTTCAGCCTGATACCCTACAATTAGCATCTGTCGTGAAGGGGAAAGCGGTTGGACAGTTTCGATTACTCTCTCAACAAGCGATCGCCCACCCAAAGAATGTAAAACTTTGGGAAGGTTGGATTTCATCCGTGTCCCACGTCCTGCCGCTAAAATTGCTACAACTACCATAATTAGCTATCAGCCAAGTGAATTGCGTTGATTGACCTTGGTACTTTAAGATTCAGCCTCAAATCATACCACTAACAACTAACCACTATTGTTGATAACTGCGAATAAATTCTGCAAACTGCTGCATGAGGTAAGGATTGCGCCATCCCTTGGCTGTTTCTTCTTGCATAACAGCAAGTGCTTCTTCTGGAGAAAAAGCAACTTTATAAGGTCGTTCGCTAGTCAAAGCATCATAAATATCAATGAGTTGAAATATTTGTGCTAGGTAGGGAATTTTTTCGCCCTTGAGTCCATCTGGATAACCCGATCCGTCCCAACGCTCGTGGTGATGGCGAATTATAGGAATAACGCCTTGCATACTGCGTAAAGGCTGACAGATTTTTTCACCAATTAAAACGTGCTGCCTCATTATCTCCCATTCTTCGGAGGTGAGTTTTCCTTTTTTGAGTAGCACAGAGTCAGGAATTCCTACCTTACCAATATCGTGAAGATAACCACCCCACATCAAATCCCGCATTTGATTGCGTGAGAGATTCAAGTATTCACCAAAAGCTTTTCCTAGTTTGACTAGTCGTTCACAATGATCCCCAGTATTAGGATCGCGACTTTCAATAGACCTAGCGATAGAAAATAAAACTTGTTCAGCATGGTCTAAATCTTCATTTAGACGCTTCTGTTTCACCAATGATTTGACACGCGCTGCTAATTCTACACGGTCAAAAGGCTTACTCAAAAAATCATCTGCGCCGACTTCTATACCCCGAATACGCGATCGCCGATCATTTAAAGCTGTGACAAAAATAATTGGTATGAGTCGTGTACTCTCATCCTGCTTTAGTAACTGGCATACTTCAAAACCATCAATACCTGGCATCATTACATCTAGCAAAATTAAATCTGGTTGGTGTTGAATTACCAAATCAACAGCGCTAGAACCACTATCTGCTTCAATTACTTCATAGCCTTCCATTGCCAACAAGGCAACAGCAGTCATGCGACTGGCTGCATGGTCATCTACGACTAAGACTTTTGGGGTATCTGAATCAAAACCATTCACTTTAGACTCTTTGTCTGGTTGTATTTTAGATTCCAGTGCATCGTAATTGACATTAACACAAGTTTTGCTCCAACAAGAGGACAAGGCTTCTGTCTGTTCAATGCTGAGGTTTTGTTTAGATAACTCCCAAGAATAATTTTCTGCATTTGGTAATGCTACAGCATAATTAGAGCCTATATTATTCACATTGTTTAGGAGGTTTAAATCACTAACTATTTCTTCGGTAGAGACTGCAACCTTGGATGTCCATTGAATCACAAAGTCACTCCAATTTTCAAAATAAGTTAACAAAATGAGTCTTCAAAAACCAGTGTAGTTCTTGAGTGTCTTTAAGTCTGGATTTTTATATGCTTGCTTAAGTGAAACAAGCAAGTTATTTATTTTTTGTAATTGCTATGATGATTTGTTGATTTTTATTTTATTTCATAAAAATGAAATGTTGTTGTCAACAATTATTGCTTGTAATTTCAGCATTACAACTCGTGCAAATGTTAAATCAGGTTTTTTACAGATATTTCTTGACATGGTAGAAGCAAATAATTTCATTGTTCTTGACTTTTATTTCAAAATTAAACAATTTAAATCATAGTTTTAGCTTCGAGTATATTCGTTACTGAGCTAATGAGAATTATGAAACTATAGGAGGCACGAACAAGCAGTGACTAATTACTTAGGTTGTCAGTGATTGAAGTCACAAAAATCATAACTGTTATTGATTATTACAAAAGTATACACTGAAGGAGTAAAAATTATTACACTCAGCTAATATTTATTTTTTCCCATACATAGTTAAGATAATTGTATCTTATTTAACACTAATCTTAATTCTCTCTGATTCCCAACGTTTTCGCCAACGAGATGTTGGTTCAAGCGAAGAAGCTTGTTGTTCTTGTTGTCGCCGCCTAAGTATAACTTCGGTAGAGTCTGTCAATTGAGAATCACGATAAGGAATAGCAGCGCGAGTCTGTAAATGTTCTATTTCTGCTTGTGAGAGAGGCGGTAAAAAGGCGGAGAGTGGGGGACGTGGGGACACGGAGAGTATTGTTGATAGATTCTCTGCGTCACCGCGTCCCCATGTCACCGTGTCCTCTTGATTCACCGTATCGCCATGTTCCCCTGTCTCCATGTCCTCTTTATAGGCTGCAACAGTACCAGGCGATCGCCTCCCAACTGGTGGACTCGAACCTATTTGTAATCCAGCTGCTAAAAGTGCTGTACGTACAGCCGCAGCACAAGAATATGTAGCTAAGATCCCATCATTTTGCAAACACAAAGCCAGCCATTGAATAAATTCAATAGTCCACAATTGCGGACATTGAGGTGGTGAAAAAGGGTCAAGAAAAATTGCATCAGCTTGAAAACCAGATGCGTACACTTGCTGAATAGTGTTTCTAGCATCACCTATGAGTAAGCTCGCTTTGAGATGATTTGTTTGTACTTTTTGTTCATAAGCTAGGTAATTAAGTATATTAATATACTCATAATTCCAGTTTTCGTATAAGTGATGAGCGATCGCAGTTTGGGGTACAACGGTATTTATTTCTAAACCAATTACTTCCACATCACAATCAGGATTAACAGACCAAATTGTTTGCAAGGCGGCAGCTGTGTTGTATCCTAATCCATAACAAACATCCAACAGCCGCAACATCGGTTTACACTTGGCTTTTACAGCCAGTTGAGTAGGTTCAACAAACTTTAAAAAACTCTCTTGCTTGGCTCCATAATGGCTATGAAAAGACTCACCAAACTCTTGAGAAAAGAAAGTGAAAGAACCATCTGCCGTCAGTTCAGGTGTAAAGTTATCTAATTCTGACATTGTTTTAGTGAGCAATTAGTCGTTAGTTGTTGGTTATTAGTTATTGGTTGTTAAGTATTCTCCCTTGTCCCCCGTGTCCCCAATCCCCCATGACCAAAATAATCGTTTCTCGTGAATGGTTACTAGAACATCTTGGAGATCCAGAAGTCGTAATAGTGGATTGTCGCTTTTCTCTGGCCGATCCACAACTGGGAAAACAGCAGTACCAAACCAGCCATATTCAACGTGCTTACTATCTAGACCTCAATAGCGATCTTTCTAGTCCTGTAGAAGAACATGGGGGAAGACATCCTTTACCTAATCCTGATCAATTAGCTGACAAATTATCAACCATCGGAGTAAATTTCCAAAAAACTCTAGTTGTAGCCTACGATGATTCTCACCTTGCTTTTGCGTCTCGATTGTGGTGGTTATTGCGCTATCTTGGTCATGAACAAGTGGTGGTTCTAGATGGTGGTTTTAGCGAGTGGCAAAAAGCCAACTACCCTGTTACAGATATCATCCCTCAATCTGAGGAAAAAAGTAATTTTGCTTATGCGCTGCAAACACAGATGGTAGTGGATCGTCAAATGGTAATCAATCGTAAAGATTTACCTGGAGTAGCTTTAGTAGATTCACGAGAAAGCGATCGCTACCTTGGTATTCGTGAACCCATTGATAAAATAGCTGGTCATATTCCTGGCGCAGTTAACTATCCTTGGTTAGAAGTTACCGACAGCAAAGGTTATTTACTTCCACCACAAGAACAAACTCACCGTTGGTTACAGCTAAAACAAGCAGAGGAAATTATAGTTTATTGTGGTTCTGGCGTCACTGCTTGTGTAAATTTACTATCTTTAGAATTAGCAGAGATTCACACGGGTAAACTTTACGCAGGTAGTTGGAGTGATTGGATTAGTTATTAGTCAATGGTCAATGGTCAATGGTCAATGGTCAATCGACAAAATATTAAACTTTTGACAATTGACACTGGACAATTGACAATTGACAATTGATGATTTTCAAAATCGACCCAATTCTAAATTATAGTTAATACCCAAAAACCAACCATCAAAATCTATATTGCTCTCGGTAGAGTTACCTAATGTGAAACCGGCTTGTACACTCACATTACTATTTTTAGATATTCCATAATTTAGATGGCCAAATAATCGACTATATAAGTCTTCTCGTTCGTATTCTGTAAAATTGGATAAACTAAATTGATAGTCAACACCAGCTTGGAGAGACTTGTGTAGATAATAATTCAGAGAAAGCCAGAAGAAATTAATTATTCGGTCACGGTCTTCCGGGGGATCGGTGAGACTAAGACGAAATTCATAAAAGCTATCTAGTGTGAGTTTTTGTGATATAATATCTCGCCGTCCTAAAGCTAGCCGCAGGACATTCTCACCCAAAAAGCGATCGCCATCATCAAAGTTACTATTATCTCTAGCATAGAAAAGCTGTTGATTACTCCAACCGATTTCACCATACATTTGCGGTGTAAATCTCTGCTGAAGATTCAGATTGAATCTCACCTGATTATAGTTATATTCTGATTGATCCAAGTAACGAATTAAGTAACCATCAACAGATCCATTGATAAAAGTTTTTTTCCCCAAGGGAAAAGAAATAGATCCAAGCGTTAGTCCAGAATAAATTAAGCTATCTTCAATTGGAACCACTGCTGATGAAAAAATGTTACTGCTATAGAAATAGCCAATACGAGCCAATAAATAGCCTACAGGTTTGAATTGATTTGATGGTTGTTCTACAGATGGAAGTTGTGGTTGTTCTGGGTTCGGTGTGACTTCTCGTAGTCTCAGTTTACCGAGTTCTTCATCAAAACTTGATTCTGGCGAATTTGATTCTGGTGGTAAATAGTTACCCTTGAGGCGCTGTATCAATCTTTGCAGTCTTTGTTCCCTTTCTGTCTCTGATGTTGCCAAACCTTGTTCTACTTGTGTAGAGGAGGGTTTGGGAGTATAGTTTGGCTGTGTTTCTAACTGTGGAAGTTCACTTGGCTGATCAATCTGCTCAGGAGAATTTTTTGGTGTAGACTCTGGTTGTAGAGTAGGTGATTTTTGCGTACTCTGAGAGTATAATTTTAGTGACTTACCTGTAGAAAAGATAGTAGCAGTCGAAAATACAGGAACATTTTCTTCTTTTTCAGGGACTACATCGTTTGTTGGGACATCTACCCTGTCTATCAAGCTTAATGACCACAAAAGCTTTGATTTTGAACTGAAGCTTTCTAGTGGTGAATGCTGATATGGTTGATTCGTAATTTGATCAACTGGCAAAAAAGGCGCTTTTGCTCCTAAATTGTCTCCAAAATTACTCAAACTTGAATTTGCAGCCCCTACCGCGTCAACACTAATGAAATACCAGTTGACGCCACTAGAGGCCAACAAAACCTTGATCAAAAAAATTTTCCAGCCCTTGGGTTGCATACTAAAATCTGTTTTCTAAAAATTAGACCCATAAGCTTCCTTAGAAGTTCCTGCCTAGTATTTAGTCAAATAACATTGACAGGTGGGAAAAGGGTAAACAGTTAAGAGAAAAGGTTTGATTTTTAAAATGTAACCCGTCTCGTAACCAAATTATCTGCCAATTTGAAATTGGTGATGTAACATGAATATTTTGTATTTTGAGCGACTTCTGTCATTGTAAATGATTATTTATGTGATTCATTATTTCCAAACAATGATATAATTTCCCTCCAGTAATATTATTAGCAAAATTTTTCTGATAATATTTAAATAATTTTAGTAATCGTCTATTTGCATGTTTTTATATATTGAAAAATTAAATGTATTTCAACAAAAAATCATAGGAGAATCTTGCTATAGCAAGGATAATTAAGAAACGTAAAATTTTAATTTAAAAGCTTATTTTATACTGCTTTGGCATTAGTGAAATTACCGAGGCTCCAAAACATGTTTCGTAAATTACTCCCATTCTTGGTAGCTGGCTGCTGGGGAACTGCGGTGTTACCTTTGCCAGAACAGGCTACTGCTGCAACACCTCTAACCAGGGCTGTGATCCAAAATCTTCGTAATGTAGTACAGATCATGCCCTACAAGCAACCTAAGCGTCGGGCGCGCAAATCAGATGCTATAATCCCAGGGGATGGGCTGTCCACTGGTAGAGCCTCTCTAGCAGAGTTGCGTTTTAATGATGGTTCTTTAGCAAGAGTTGGAGAACAAGCAATATTTCGATTCTTACCAAAGACACGGAATTTTCGCTTGACCAATGGTACTGTCTTGCTACTGATTCCGCCAGGACAGGGACGAACACGGGTAAACACACCAAACGCAGCAGCAGCAATTCGTGGTTCCGCATTATTTGTCCGCTACGATGAAAAAAAAGATACTACAGTCGTAGCAGCATTAACAAATAGTGGTATTGAAGTTTTCAATAAAGATGGTTCCCAGGGTCGGGAACTAAAAGCAGGCCAAATGCTTGTTGTAGTTAAAGGTCAATTTCAAGGGTTGTACGATTTTGACCTGAGAACTTTTTATGAGACTAGCGATATGGTACGAGGGTTGGATTTACCTCGACAGCAACAATCAAATCCAGATCCGGCGATCGCTAAAGTTCAAGCTGAAACAGCCGAAGCTGTGAGTTCCCAACAACCAGTTACTGGTCAAAAAGTCATAGAAAATCCATCTTTCGTAAAGCTAACCCCCACTATTTCAGATTCTTCTAGTAACACCGATAGCACAAAAACTTCTACAAACTCCTCTCGCACATCAGGACAAAACGGGACAAACACAACACAACAGAAGGATAGTAATAACCAACAAACTAGTACACAGTCAACAAATAACACTACTAATTCCAACAATAATTCCAACAATAATTCCAACAACCAAAAAACACCCACACAGACAAACACAAGCGACCAAAATAATTCCAACAACCAAAAAACACCCACACAGACAAACACAAGCGACCAAAATAATTCCAACAACCAAAAAACACCCACACAGACAGACACGACTGACCAAAAGAAAGTAGACACTCCACCACCCGTTCCTGATTCCGCCACACCAAACACAAGTGACAAACCGAAATCAGGTACACCTTCATCAACTTCTAATTCAACGGGATCAAATAACCCCGAACCACAAACATCTACACCTCCATCAAATTCAACAGGTTCAAACACAACCCCAGCGCCATCAAACTCAACAGGTTCAAACACAAGCCCCGAACCACAAACATCTACACCTCCATCAAATTCAACAGGTTCAAACACAACCCCCGAACCACAAACATCTACACCTCCATCAAATTCAACAGGTTCAAACACAAGCCCAGCGCCATCAAATTCAACAGGTTCAAACACAAGCCCCGAACCACAAACATCTACACCTCCATCAAATTCAACAGGTTCAAACACAAGCCCCGAACCACAAACATCTACACCTCCATCAAACTCAACAGGTTCAAACACAAGCCCCGAACCACAAACATCTACACCTCCATCAAATTCAACAGGTTCAAACACAACTCCAGAACCACAACAAACACCTCCTACTCCAGTTGAATCGACTGGAGTCAACACAACTCCAGAACCACAAAAAACACCTCCTACCCCAGTTGAATCGACTGGAGTCAACACAACTCCAGAACCACAAAAAACACCTCCTACTCCAGTTGAATCGACTGGAGTCAACACAACTCCAGAACCACAACAAACACCTCCTACTCCAGTTGAATCGACTGGAGTCAACACAACTCCAGAACCACAACAAACACCTCCTACTCCAGTTGA